>NZ_JBEXYF010000016.1:0-192699 GCF_040630775.1 Nocardia sp. NPDC005745 | reverse complement strand
AGTGGCCGTCGCGTAGGCGACGAAGGAGCAAGCGGCGGTCGCTCGGACGCGAGCCACCAAGGGGCCTGCGAACACCCAGCGCCGCAGGCGCTGGCAAAACAAACACAGCCCGGCTCGCGTCCGAGTGGCCGTCGCGTAGGCGACGAAGGAGCAAGCGGCGGTCGCTCGGACGCGAGCCACCAAGGGGCCTGCGAACACCCAGCGCCGCAAGCGCTGGGAAAATCGACACCCTAGCTGGGGCGACCGACCTCATAGGTGCCGTCGTCCTTGGTGATCTTGATGTTCACCTTCTTGGCCTCGCCGCTGACCTTCACGCTGCATTCGAAGGTGGCGTCGACCTTGACTTCCTGTCCGGAGGGGCAGGAGACGTCGCTGATGTCCTGGATGCCGTAGGAGTCCGACAGCACCTTCTTCACGCCGTCCTGCACCGCGGCCTGGTCCAGTTGGTCCTTGGCGGTCAGCACGAGCACGAGCGCGACGATCGCGCCGACCACCGCGACGCCGAGCAGCGACAGACCGATGATCAAGCCTTTACCCTTGCCGCCCTGCTGCGGCGGCTGGCCGGGAGCGCCCCACTGCGGCTGGGGCTGCTGCGCTTGCCCCCACTGCGGCTGCTGCCCCTGCTGGCCCCAGTCCTGCTGCGGCTGGCCCCATTGCGGCTGGCCCTGTGCGGGCTGCTGCCCCCACTGCGGCTGCTGCGGCTGCTGGCCCCACTGCGGCTGCTGCGGCTGCTGGCCCCACTGCTGCTGCGGTTGCTGCTGCTCACCCCAGTGCTGGGTCGGCTGGGCGGAGGCCGGAGTCTGCGGCTGACCACCCCACTGCTGCGTGGGACCGGCTCCGCCCGGCGCCTGCTGTCCACTCCACTGCTGGGTGGGATCGTTGCGTCCCTCCCCGGGGTCGTTCGGTCCGTACGGGCCGCTCATCTGCTTGCCTCCACTCGCATCGTTGTACACACGGTAGCCCCCCGCGTGGGCCTCGTCGCATGACACGACTATTCCGCCACGGTCGGTACGCGAAAGAAATCAAATCACAATCGAATCCGCCGTGTTGTTATTGCCGCCGCCGCGAGCCCGACGCTCACGCCGCTCAGGCGGCGTCCACCGCCACGACGCCCCGGCGGATCGCCCGCACCGCCTTGGCCGCGGTGGCCGCGACCTCGGGATCGTCGGCGGTGCCGTGGATCTGGTCGAGCAGATCGATCACCTGCCTGCACCAGCGCACGAAATCACCGGCCGACAGCGGGGCGCCCTGGTCACCGCTGGCGAGCAACGACTCGGCCAATCCATCGCCCCGCGCCCATTTGTAGACGCCGTCCACGAAACCCAGATCGGGCTCCCTGGTCGGGGGCAGTTTGTGCCGCGCCTCGTCGGATCGCAGCTCGGACCAGACCCCGATGGTCGCGCCGACCGCCCGCCGGATCGGCGCCGTCGGACCGCTCGCGCCGAGATAGCCACCCTCCTGGCGGGATTCGTACACCAGGACCGACACCACGCCGGCCAGTTCGGCCGGGCCGAGGCCGCGCCACAGCCCCTTCCTGAGGCATTCGGCGACCAGCAGGTCGCTTTCGGCGTAGAGGCGAGCCAGTCTGCGTCCGTCCGGAGTCACCTCGCTCTCCTGCACGAATCCGCGTTCCTCCAGCAGGCCGAGGATGCGATCGAAGGTGCGCGCCAGCGAATTGGTGGTCGCGGCAACCTTCTGGCGCATCGCCTCCGTCTCGCGCAGCAGCCGGTTGTAGCGCTCACCCACCCGGGCCAGTTGCTCGCGATCGGGCCGCGAGTGGGCCGGATGCGCGCGCAGGCTGCGGCGCAGCGTGGCCAGTTCCCGGTCGTCGGCAGCGGCGGACTGCCTGCCGCGCCGCGGCCTGCCCGGCACCGAGATCCCCGTGCTGCGCAGCGCGGAGGCCAGATCGCGGCGGATGCGCGCGGTCCGGTGATCCACCCGGCGCGGCAGCCGCATGTGCCCGAGCGCCTCGGCGGGCACCGGGAAATCGGCGACCGACACCCGGCCGGCCCACTTGTCCTCGGTGAGCACCAGGGGCCGCGGATCGCCGGGGGTCGCGTCCGGCTCCAGGATCACCGCGAGCCCGGCGCGTCGGCCGGAGGGAATCGCCACCACGTCGCCACGCCGCAGCGCGCCGAGCGCGTCGACCGCGGCGCCTCGCCGGTCGGCGCGGCTCTGCTGGGTCAGCTGCCGCTCGCGCTGCTTGATCCGGTCGCGCAGCGACAGGTACTCCAGGAACCCGCCTTCCGCGCCGCCGATCTGGTCGCGCAGCTTGCGCAGCGCCGCCTCGTTGCGCTCGATGCCGCGCACCAGCCCGACCACCGACCGGTCTGCCTGGAACTGGGCGAACGACCGCTCCAGCAGGGCACGCGATTCGTCGGCGCCCATCCGGTCGATGAGGTTGATCGACATGTTGTAGCCCGGCCGGAACGAACTGCGCAGGGGGTAGGTGCGCGTCGAGGCGAGACCGGCGACCGCGCTGGTGTCCACCTCGGGCTGCCACAGCACCACCGCGTGGCCTTCGACGTCGATACCGCGCCGCCCCGCGCGCCCGGTCAGCTGGGTGTACTCGCCGGGCGTGAGTTCGGCGTGCGATTCGCCGTTGAACTTGACCAGCCGCTCCAGCACGACGGTGCGCGCGGGCATGTTGATGCCGAGGGCCAGCGTCTCGGTGGCGAAGACGGCACGCACCAGCCCGTTGACGAACAGTTCCTCGACGGTGTGCCGGAACGCGGGCAGCATCCCGGCGTGATGCGCGGCCAGGCCGCGGTGCAGCGCCTCGCGCCACTCCCAGTAACCGAGCACCTCGAGATCGGTCTTGGGCAGATCGCCGGTGTGCTTGTCGATGATCGCGTCGACCTCGTGGCGCTCGTCCGGACGGCTCAGGTCGAGCCGCGAGCGCAGGCACTGCGCGAGCGCGCCGTCGCAACCCGCACGGCTGAAGATGAACGTGATCGCGGGCAGCAGGCCCTCTTCGTCCAGTTTGGCGAGCACCTCCGGCCGCGGCAGCGGACGGAAGTCCCGGCGTGGGCCGCCGCGGCCGTTGCGCTGGGGGCCCCAGCTGTTCATCCGGTCGGCGGCCTCGCGGTGGCGGATGAACCGCACCAGGTCTTCGTCGACGAGCACCTTCTGTTCGGTGGATTTGGTGTCGAACAGGTCGAACATCCGCCGCCCCACCATGACGTGCTGCCACAGCGGCACCGGCCTGGTCTCGTCGACCACCACCGCGGTGTCGCCGCGCACGGTTTCCATCCAGGCGCCGAACTCCTCGGCATTGCTCACCGTGGCCGAAAGGCTGACCAGCCGCACGTCCGGAGGCAGGTGCAGGATGACCTCCTCCCACACGGCGCCGCGGAACCGGTCGGCGAGGTAGTGCACCTCGTCCATCACGACGTAGGACAGTCCGCGCAGCGCGTCCGAGGAGGCGTAGAGCATGTTGCGCAGCACCTCGGTGGTCATCACGACCACCGGAGCGCCCGGGTTGATCGATTGGTCGCCGGTCAGCAGCCCGACGCTGTCACGGCCGTAGCGCTCGGTGAGGTCGGCGAACTTCTGGTTCGACAGCGCCTTGATGGGCGTGGTGTAGAAACACTTCCCACCGGCCGCCAGCGCCAGGTGAACGGCGAACTCGCCCACCACCGTCTTGCCCGCGCCCGTCGGCGCGCAGACCAAGACGCTGTGGCCTTCCTCGAGCGCCGCACAGGCAGCACGCTGAAAGGGATCCAGCCGGAACTTCAGCTCGGCGGAAAATACGGCCAACTCGCCCGTCTGCGACCGGTCATCTGTCACTCGTCAGAGCGTATCGGAGTAGTCCGACACCGGTCGTGTGGATTTCTCCGCAGGGGTGGTGAGCGACTCGGCCGGATCGATCGGCTCCGGGGCGCCCAGATCGGAAGCCTCCTCGTCGGACAACGCACCAAGGCCCTCGCGCTCCTTGCGCGCCCGGCGGCGATCGTTGATCCGGGAGAACTGGATCGCCACTTCGAACAACACCGTCAGCGCCAACGCCAGCGCCAGCATCGAGAAGGGATCCTGCGGCGTCACGATCGCCGCGAACACGAACAAACCGAAGGTGATCCCGCGCCGCCACGCCTTGAGCCGCTGATAGGTCAGCACTCCCACGAGGTTCAATCCGACGATCAGCAACGGCGTCTCGAAACTGACCCCGAAGATGATCAGCAACTGCAGGATGAAACTGAAATACTGCGACCCGCTCAGCGCCGTGATCTGCACGTTGTCGCCGATGGTCAGCAGGAAGCTCAACGCGTGCGCGATCACCACATAGGCCAGCACCGCCCCCGCGGCGAACAACACCGTGCCCGAGGAAACGAACCCGATCGCGTATTTGCGTTCCTTGGCATACAGCCCCGGGGTGATGAACGCCCACAGCTGGTACAGCCAGATCGGCGCCGCCAGCACGACGCCCGCGGTCATGCCGACCTTCAATCGCAACGTGAACTGCTCGAACGGCGCGGTCGCCAGCAGACGGCACTCCCCGTCCTGGCTCAACGTCGCGCGCGCCGAGGCGGGCAGCGAACAGTACGGCCCGCGCAGGATCTCACCCAGGCTCTCGACCCCCAGGAACCCGTGCCCGTACCACAGGAACCCCAGTACCGTCGTCGCGATCACCGCCGCGATCGACACCAGCAACCGGTAACGCAGCTCCTGCAAATGCTCGACCAACGACATCGTGCCGTCGGGATTCGTCCTGCGCTTGCTACGCCGCGGATCGAACGGGATTCGCATGGTTGGTGATCGCCCCTGGGTTCACGTGCCTCGCTCAGCTCGGCAACAGCACTGAATCCGGAGTGAGCTGTTCCTCACTCCGGCGCGAGCGGATCCGCTCAGACCGACTTCGGCTCGGTACGGGGCTCGGTGGCCTGCGGCGACTGCTGCGCGGCGGGCAGCTGCGGTGCGGGCTGCTGAGCCGGCGCGCCGCTGTCGGACGCGTTGCTCTCGTGCTGCATCTGACTGACCTCGCTCTTGAAGATGCGCAACGACCGGCCCAGGCTGCGGGCCGCGTCGGGCATCCGCTTCGCGCCGAAGAACATCACGAAAACCACCGCAATGATCAGCCAGTGCCAGATGCTCAGACTGCCCATGATCTACCTCCCAAGACTGTGATGCCTCGATGCTACCGGACCGTGACGTGCGCGAACGCTGCCGTCACTGCTCGTTCGCCCCGCGTCCGGGCACGGCGCCCGCCGCGGCGGCCCGCAACTGGCCGAGCAATTCCGGGCCGGTCCACGCGCGCCTGCCGCCCTGCTCGGCGGCGACGATCAATTCGATCAGCCGCTGATTCACCGGTGTCGGCATCCCGACCATCGCGCCCAGTCCCACGATTTCTCCGCACAGCCAGGAGATTTCGGTCTTACGGCCCAGTTCCAGGTCGTCCGCCATGGATGAACGCGCCATCGGATCGATGGCCAACACCTGTCCGGCCACCCGCTGGAACAGGCCGTCGGGGACGGTCAGCAGCGTGGCCATCACCCGTGGCGGCAGCGGAGTCAGCCGGGCGGGGCGAATTCGCGCCTTGTTCATCGCCGCGAGCGCTTCGCGCTGAGTCAGCGCGAGACAGCGGCGGTAGTCCCGCTCGGCGAGTTGCTCCCGCAGCGGGCGCCCCGACAGCGCGTTGATCGGGTTGTTGAGGTTGAGCAGGAGCTTCGCCCACTGCACCGGGCGCAGGTCGCGGTACCGCCGCAAGCCGAGTCCCGCCCGCTCGAACACGTCCAGGTACGGCGCCAGCGCCGGGTCGTCCTGCACCGCGAGCCCGCCCTCGGTGCCGCGATGGAAACGGCCGCCGGGATGGTGCACGACATTGAACATCACCATGCCTGCCAGCACCACGCAATGCGGCAGGATCTCGCGGATCACCGAGTCGTTGCCGATACCGTTCTGCAGGCTGAGCACCACGGTGCCCGGCCTGATCTTGCCCGCGAGATCGCGCACCGCCGCCGCTGTCGCCGCCGATTTCACCGTGACCAGCACCAGATCGGCCGATCCGACGTCATCCGGTTCGGTGGCGCGGTGGAATCGGTCCGCGGGTAACGCCTCGTCACCGCCGTCGAGGTCGGTGAGCCGGAGCCCGGACGAGCCGAGTTCGTCGAGCACCCGTCTGCGGCCGACCAGGGTGACCTCCGCGCCCGCCACGCCGAGTTTGCCGCCCACGAAGTTGCCGATGCTGCCCGCGCCTACCACCAGCACACGACTGTTCATGCCGGTAGGGCCTCTTCGTCTCTCATCGAGCCCCCAGGAATCCGGCTTCCTCGTAGGCGGCCAGCGCGGCGTTGGACCGCTCGCGCACCGCCGCGACCAGCTCCGGTGGCCCGAGCACGGTGACGCCCGCCCCGAAACCGAGCAGCAGGCGGGCCATCCAGTCCAGCGTGGCGAACCGCATGGTCGCCTCCAAGCTGCCGTCGGGATGCACCGCCAGCCGGTGCATCGGGTACTGATCGAGAACCCAGGCGTAGTCGGCGTGGATTCGTAGACGCGCCAAGGGAACCGCCGGATCGTCCTGGAACAGGTCCAGGCCCGCCGTCGCCTCGGTCGCATGCTTCGGCGGCCGGGCGAGTTCGTCCAGCTCGGTCGCCGCTTCGATCCGGTCGAAGCGGAACAGCCGCACTCCCTCGGCCTGCCTGCACCAGGCTTGCAGATAGCTGTTGTCGTCCACGAGAACGATGCGAATCGGGTCGACGATGCGTTCGGACACCACGTCGCGGCTGGCGGAGTAGTACACCAGCCGCAGCGCCCGGCCGAGCGCCAGCGCCGAGCGCACGGCCGCCACCGTGGGCGCCTCCTGCGGCGGCGTCGGGAATCGCCCGTCGGCGTCGGTGGACGCGCCACCCGCGATCGCCGATTCGATCTTCGCGATGGCCGCGTGCGCCGCGGTGGGGTCCACCATGCCGGGCATGTCGACGATCGAGCGCAGCGCGACCAGCAGCGCGGTCGCTTCGGTGGATGTCAGCCGCAACGGCCGGTCGATACCTGCGGAGAAGGTGACCTCGATGCTCTCCTCGGAGAACGACAGGTCGATCAGGTCGCCCGGACCGTAGCCGGGCAGGCCGCACATCCAGAGCTGGTTGAGGTCGCTCATCAGTTGCTTGGTGGTGACGCCCAGGTCGGCGGCGGCCTCGGCGGCGCTGATGCCGGGGTGGGCGATGAAGTACGGGATCATGTTCAGCAGCCGGGAAAGCCGCACCGAGAGCCGCGAGCTCATGCCCGCACCTCCGTCCGGTCGAACACCGAACGCAACCGCGCGATGACATCGGCGCGGAGCGACTCGGGAGCCAGCACCACCGCGTCCGGGCCGAGGCCGGTGATGAGCCGGGCCAGCCAGTCGCGCGATCGCACCGGCAGCTCCACCACCGAACCCGCCCGGCCGGCCACGGTGCGCTCGCCGACGACCTGCCCGATCCTGCGCAGCTCACGTCCCCGGCCCTCGGCGACCCATACCGTGGCCGACCCGCTGACCGGCGAGGTGCTGGTGACCTGGTCGACGATGGCACGCAGATCCACACCCGCGGGCTTGCGGACCACATTGCGCGCGCCGTACGCGGTCACCTCGTCGCCGATGCGCGACAGCCGGAAGCTGCGCACCGCGTCCCGGTCGCGGTCGTGCCCGACCAAGTACCAGCGGCCGCGATGGGTGACGACGCCCCACGGCTCCACATCGCGCATCAGATAGGGGGCGTTGATCGCGCCGCGGTGCTCGAACCGCACCGCCTGACCGGCATCGATCGCGGCCAAGAGCTTCCCGAGCACCGGTTCCGAGCCGCGGGTGCGCGCGGGAACGGCGGGCACCGAGGCCACCGCGACATCGGTCTCCACGTGAATGCCCGCGGCACGCAGCTTGAGCAGCGCGCCCTCCGCGGCGGCGGCCAACTCGGGCGATTCCCACATCTGCACGGCCACCGCGACAGCGGCGGCCTCCTGGTCGGTCAGGTCGATGTCGGGTAGCTCGTAGGCGTCGCGGTTGATCCGGTAGCCCTCGATCGTCGAGTACCGGCTCACCGGGCCGACTTCCAGCGGAATGCCCAGATCGCGCAGTTCGTTCTTGTCCCGCTCGAACATCCGGCTGAACGCTTCGTCACTGGCGGAGTCCTCGTATCCGGCCACACTGTCCCGGATCCGCTCAGCGGTCAGGAACTGCCGGGTCGACAGCAGCGCGATGACCAGATTCATCAGCCGCTCGACCTTGGATATCGCCACCCGATAGAGGGTAATCTGCGCACCCGCGCCACCGCGCGGCGGCGCGCGATTCGGCGATGTTTCGGCCGCGACGTCGACAATTCGCAGCGTCAGGGACAGGGGCCTGGGCGAAACCGCTGTCAGCCCTCGGCCAGGTATCGCTCGACCTTCTCCACCTTGGCGGTGATCGCATCGGTCACGCCGGGCCGGATCTCGGCCTTCAGCACCAGGCTGCACCGTGGCGCCACGGCGAGGATGGCATCGGTCGCCTGTTTCACCACGGCCATCACCTCGTCCCACTCGCCCTCGACGGTGGTGAACATGGCATCGGTGTGGTTGGGCAGTCCGCTGGCGCGCACCACGCGGACCGCTTCGGCGACCGCGCGCCCGACGTCGACGCCGGTCCCGAGCGGTGTGACGGAGAAGGCGATGATCATGCCTCGATCATGCCCGCCCGGTCACATGGACGCGATCAGGCGATCGACGCGCTCGTCCACCGAGCGGAACGGGTCCTTGCACAGCACGGTGCGCTGCGCCTGGTCGTTCAGCTTGAGGTGCACCCAGTCGACGGTGAAGTCGCGGCCCGCCTCCTGCGCGGCGGTGATGAAGTCACCGCGCAACTTGGCCCTGGTGGTCTGCGGCGGAGTGTCCACCGCCGCGTCCACGGCCTCGTCCTCGGTGACGCGCTTGGCCAGTCCCTTGCGCTGCAGCAGGTCGAAGACGCCGCGCCCGCGTTTGATGTCGTGGTAGGCCAGATCCAGCTGGGCGATCTTGGGATCGGACAGCTCCATGCCGTACCGGTCCTGGTAGCGCTGGAACAACTTGCGCTTGATCACCCAATCGATCTCGGTATCCACCTTCGCGAAGTCCTGCGCCTCGACCGCGTCCAGGGTGCGGCCCCACAGGTCGACCACCTGGTCGATCTGGGGATCGCGGTCCCGATTGCGCAGATGCTCCACGGCGCGGGCGTAGTACTCGCGCTGGATGTCCAGGGCGCTGGCCTGCCGTCCACCGGCCAGGCGCACCGGACGGCGACCGGTCAGGTCGTGGCTGACCTCGCGGATCGCACGGATCGGATTGTCCAGGGCGAAGTCGCGGAACGAGACGCCCGCCTCGATCATCTCCAGCACCAGGGCGGCCGTGCCGACCTTGAGCATGGTGGTGGTCTCGGACATGTTGGAGTCGCCCACGATCACGTGCAGGCGGCGGTACTTCTCCGCGTCGGCATGCGGCTCGTCGCGGGTGTTGATGATCGGCCGCGAGCGGGTGGTCGCCGAGGAGACGCCCTCCCAGATGTGCTCGGCGCGCTGCGACAGGCAGAACGTGGCCGCCTTCGGCGTCTGCAGCACCTTGCCCGCGCCGCAGATCAGCTGGCGGGTGACCAGGAACGGCAGCAGCACGTCCGAGATCCGGGAGAATTCGCCCGCGCGAACCACCAGGAAGTTCTCGTGGCAGCCGTAGGAGTTGCCCGCGGAGTCGGTGTTGTTCTTGAACAAGTAGATGTCGCCGCCGATGCCTTCTTCGGCCAGACGCTGCTCGGCGTCGATCAGCAACTCTTCGAGGACCCGCTCGCCCGCACGGTCGTGGGTCACCAGTTGCGCCAGGTTGTCGCACTCCGCGGTCGCGTACTCCGGGTGGGACCCGACATCGAGGTAGAGCCGAGCACCGTTGCGGAGGAACACGTTCGAGCTACGGCCCCAGGACACCACCCGGCGGAACAGATACCGGGCCACCTCGTCGGGGGACAGTCGACGGTGACCGTGGAAGGTGCATGTCACACCGAACTCGGTCTCGATCCCCATAATTCGTCGCTGCACACCATCGACATTACAGCCATGTGCGGGACTTGCGGGGTGCACCGAACAACCCGTATGCATACGTCTTCACAACGATTTGGCCCGCTTTGTCGGAATTTGCCCGGACGAAACGCCGCTTCGACCGAAGGATGCCCCCCTCGCCACCGGTTGCGGACATGCCGACGCGGCCCGCGAACGAGGTGTCGTTCGCGGGCCGCCGAGCTCGTCGCCCCCGGCGGATCACTCCGCCGGCGGGGTGTCCTTCGCCGGGGGCTCCGCTTCCTTCTCGGACGCATCGGTTGCCTCGGCCGGGCTGAGCAGCCGCTCCAGGGCGGCATCCGCGACCCGCCGGAACGCCCGGCGCGGACGCGCCTGCTCCAGGGTCGCGACCTCGAGCGTGTTCACGCCCAGGACCCGCTTCTCCTTCTCCGTGCCCTCCGGCACGCCCGCCTGCAGCGCGCGCACCGCGACGCCGACCGCGGAGGCCAGGTCCAGACCCGGCTGGTAGGACGACTTCAAGGCGGTGACGATCGGCTCGGTCGTGCCGCCCATCACCACGAACTCCCGCTCGTCCACGATCGACCCGTCGAACGTGATCCGGTACAGCACCGACTGCGGCGCCTGCTCCGGATAACCCACCTCCGCCACACAGATCTCCACCTCGTAAGGCTTGAGCTGATCGGTGAAGATGGATCCGAGGGCCTGCGCGTAGGCGTTGGCCAGCGCACGACCGGTGACATCGCGGCGATCGTACTGATACCCGCGGATGTCGGCCTGCAGGATGCCGCCCCGGCGCAGATTCTCGAACTCGTTGTATTTGCCGACCGCGGCGAACCCGATGCGGTCGTACAGCTCACTCACCTTGTGCAGCGTCGTGGACGGATTTTCCGCGACGAACAGCACACCCTTCTCATACGTCAGCACCACGACGCTGCGCCCCCGACCGATACCCTTGCGGGCCAGTTCGGTCTTGTCGCGCATGATCTGCTCGGCCGACGCGTAGTACGGCAACGTCATGCTCAGGCGGTCCCTTCTTCGGCGGCCTCACGGTCGGCGACGATTCCGCGAGTGATCTCCGCGAGCCGCGACTCGGTCACCTCGACCGCACCCTCCTCATCGATCACGATCGCCGTCGGGAAGATGCCGCGCACCAGATCCGGGCCACCCGTCGCGGTGTCGTCGTCGGCCGCGTCGTACAACGACTCGACGGCGATGCGCAGCGCGCGATCCTGATCGATTCCCTTGGCGTACAACTTCTTCAGCGCGGACTTCGCGAACACCGAGCCGGAACCGACCGCGGCGTACCCGAAACGCTCCTCGCTGCGTCCACCCACCACATCGAACGACACGATGCGACCCGCCTTGTCCGGGTCGGTGGCGCCCAGGTCGTAACCGACCAGCATCGGCACCACCGCCAGACCCTGCAGGGCCGCGGGCAAATTCTCGCGCACCATCTTCGACAGCTTGTTGGCCTTGCCGTCGAAGGTCAGCGGCACGCCCTCGAGCTTCTCGTAGTGCTCCAGCTCCACCGCGAAGATCCGCACCATCTCCACCGCCATGCCCGCGGTGCCCGCGATGCCCGCGGCGGAATAGCTGTCGGTGATGTAGACCTTTTCGATGTCCCGGCTGGCCAGCAGGTTCCCCTGCGTCGCTCGCCGGTCACCGGCGATCAGCACACCGCCGCGGTAACTCACCGCGACGATGGTGGTGCCGTGCGGGGCTATCTCCTTCGCGGAAGTGCCGCCGGATATTCCGGCGGCACCCTGTCCGAACCTGGTGGCAGGCAACAGGTCCGGAGCATGCATACGGAGATAGTCGGAGAAGGAAGAGAGGGCGTACCCCAGGTGGAGACGCGAGGGGTCACCGACTGTCACTGGCCACCTTTCTGCACGTACGCGCGGACGAAGTCCTCGGCGTTCTCCTCGAGCACGTCATCGATCTCGTCGAGCAGGTCGTCGGTTTCCTCCGCCAGCTTCTCGCGGCGCTCCTGACCGGCGGCATCCACACCGTCCGGGCCCTCGTCCTCGTCGCCACCCCCGGCGCGCTTGGTCTGCTCTTGTGCCATGGCAGCCGACCTCCTCTGTCCTCACCATGACCGGGACCCATCGTGAGCACGATCCCGATCATGAGCATTGTCCGTGCTCGTTCCTCAACACTACCTACCAGCACCGACAGTGTGCCTATTTTGCTGTGTCATCGGCCGCGCGGGCGCGGCGTGTTCGCGGCCGGTGTTTGTTTTTCAGGCTCGGCCTCGCTTCGCTCGAAACCCGGGGCTGAGCTGGTGTGGTGGCGTAGGACAGTAGCGAATCCTCGCCGATGTCCGGAGCGTCCCCGGCGTCGCCGAACACGCGTAGCCCGGCCGACCGTGGGATGGCCGGGACACGCGCTGCCGGAAACTACGTCGTGAGCTGTTCGACCAGGTCGGCTGCCGTGGTCACGCCGTCGAGGAGCTTGCCGACGTGGGCCTTGGTGCCGCGGCGTGGTTCCAGGGTGGGGATGCGGACCAGGGAGTCGCCGCCCAGGTCGAAGATCACCGAGTCCCAGCTGGCCGCCGCGATGTCGGCGCCGAAGCGGCGCAGGCATTCGCCGCGGAAGTAGGCGCGGGTGTCGGTGGGCGGGTTGGTCATGGCGTCGAGGACCTGTTGCTCGTTGATCAGGCGCTTCATCGAGCCGCGGGCGACCAGACGGTTGTAGAGGCCCTTGTCCAGGCGCACGTCGGAGTACTGCAGGTCCATCAGGTGCAGCTTGGGGGCCGCCCAGCCGAGACCCTCCCGGCTGCGCATACCCTCCAGCAGGCGCAGCTTGGCGGGCCAGTCGAGCAGGTTGGCGCACTCCATCGGATCGCGTTCGAGCAGGTCGAGCACCATCGCCCAGTTCTCGATGATGTCCTGGACGCGCTTGTCGTCGTTGCCGGTGCGATCGACGAATTTCACCACCCGGTCCAGGTAGACGCGCTGCAACGCGAGGCCGGTCAGCTCACGGCCGTCGGCGAGCGCGACGGTCGCCCGCAGCGTGGGGTCGTGACTGATCGTGTGCACCGCGGTGACCGGGCGCGCCAATTGCAGGTCCGACAGGTCCTCCCCCGCCTCGATCAGGTCGAGGACCAGGGCGGTGGTGCCGACCTTGAGGTAGGTCGACATCTCGGCCAGGTTGGCGTCCCCGATGATGACGTGCAGCCTGCGGTACTTGTCGGCATCGGCGTGCGGTTCGTCGCGGGTGTTGATGATGCCCCGCTTGAGCGTGGTCTCCAGGCCGACCTCGACCTCGATGTAGTCCGAGCGCTGGGACAGCTGGAAGCCCGCGTGGTCGCCGGATTGGCCGATGCCGACCCGGCCGGAGCCGCACACCACCTGCCGGGACACGAAGAACGGGGTGAGCCCGACGATGATCTGGTTGAACGGGGTGTCCCGGCTCATCAGGTAGTTCTCGTGGGTGCCGTAGGAGGCGCCCTTGCCGTCGACGTTGTTCTTGTACAGCTGCAGCCGCGGGGCCCCCGGCACGCTCGAGGCGTGCCGCGCGGCGGCCTCCATCACCCGCTCGCCCGCCTTGTCCCAGATCACCGCGTCCAGCGGGTCGGTGACCTCGGGCGCGGAGTATTCCGGGTGGGCGTGGTCGACGTAGAGCCGGGCGCCGTTGGTGAGGATCATGTTGGCGGCACCCACCTCGTCGGCGTCGATCACCGGCGCGGGCCCGTTCATCCGGCTCAGGTCGAATCCGCGCGCGTCGCGCAGCGGCGACTCCACCTCGTAGTCCCAGCGGGTGCGCTTCGCACGCGGCACGCCCTCCGCCGCGGCGTAGGCCAAGACCGCCTGGGTCGAGGTGAGGATCGGGTTGGCCGACGGCTCGGTCGGGGTCGAGATGCCGTATTCGACCTCTATTCCGATGATGCGCTGCATGCTGTCGAGCCTATGCGACGCACCCGGCGCAACCGGTCGCGACCGGCGGAGTCCAATGTCATACCGCAGGTGGTACTTCCGGAGGACTCGTCGCGGCGCAGGTCGGCGCGATAGTCGGGACATGTCCGAATCGATCGCCGACCGCCGCGCGGAGACCACCGAACAACGACGATCGGCGCCCGCGCGCACCCGGCTCGTCGCATTGGACGTGCTACGCGGGATCGCGATTCTGGGCACCCTCGGCACCAACATCTGGATCATGACCAACCCGCAGGGGCTGGTCGGCTACCTGCACGACCTGGGCGGGCAGGCCGGCGGATGGACGTGGACCGAGCGTGTGCTCCAACAGGCGGCGCAGGGCAAGTTCCTCGGGCTGCTCACCGTCATGTTCGGCATCGGCCTGGCCATCCAGCAGCGCTCCGCGACGACGGCCGGGCGCCGCTGGCCGGGCAAGTACCCCTTGCGCGCGGGACTCCTGCTGCTGGACGGCCTGCTCAATTTCGTCTTCGTCGCCGAGTTCGACGTCCTGATGGGTTACGCGGTGACCGGCCTCGTCGTCGCGTTCGTGCTCGCCACCGGCGAGCGCGCGCAGCGGCGCTGGCTGGTCGGCGCGGCGGCCGTGCACGCGTCGATGTTGACGCTGATCGCGCTGGCGCTGGTGTTCGCACCGCGCCGAGATCCGGCCGCACCTCCCGCGCTGGACCCGAATCCATACGCGGAGGGCTCGTTCTGGGATCTCGCGATGTTCCGGCTCGGCCACGCCGGGCTGTTCCGGGTGGAGGCGGTCTTCGTCTTCGCGATGTCGGTCGCGCTGTTCCTGACCGGCGCCCGGCTGTTTCGGGCCGGGGTGTTCGGCCCGGAAGGCGACCGGATCCGGAAGCGGCTGATGATCCTCGGATTCGGCGTGGCGGCGCCGATCGACTCGGCCGTGGGCCTCGTCGGCGGCGGCGACCTCATCCTGTTCACCCGTTACGGCAGCGCCCCGTTCGTCGGTCTCGGCATTCTGGCTGCGGTCGCCGAGTGGTACCTGCGGCATCCCGTGGCCGGGTTCGCCGGGCGGCGCCTCACCGAGATCGGCCGCACCGCGCTCAGCTGCTACATCCTGCAGAACCTGGTGGCGTCGACGCTCTGCTACGGCTGGGGTTCGGGACTCGCCGCCCGCGTCGCACCCGGCGACCGCGTCCCGTTCACCATCGGTGTCTACCTGCTGGTGGCGGTGATCATCGCGAGCGGAGCGCACCTGTGGTTACGCCGCTTCGAGCGAGGGCCGGTGGAGTGGTTCTGGAACGTGAGCTATCGGACGCTGTCCCGGGAACGCAGCGAACGCCCGCGGGCCTGACATGCCGACCGGCTCGGCGCCGAACTCGGCTGCGCCGCTGGGCTTGTCGCACCGGGGCGCGGACGAAAGGGCCGGACACGGCGCTCGGCTGCCGCTACCGTCTTACTGTGACGCTCGCCGATCGCTACCCCTTGCTGCACACCCCGGCCCACTGGGCATGGGGTGATCTGGATGTGCGGTTCTCCACCACGCTCCCGTCCGACGAGCTGGTCACCAACATCCACGTGGTCTGCTTCGTCGGCGACGAGATCGTCCTGTGCCGCGACGATCGCGACGTCTGGCTGATTCCCGGCGGCACCAGGGAACGCGGCGAGTCGATCGACGCGTGTGTGCGCCGCGAACTGCTCGAGGAGGCGGGAGCGCGCCCGATCGGACCGATCGCGTGGTTCGGCGCCCACCACGCCACGAGCAACAGCGCCGCGCCGCATCGCGAGTGGCAGCCCCATCCGCACAAGGCGTGGCTCTGGTGCACCGCCGACGTGGTGCTCGATTCCGCGCCGACCAATCCCTACGACGCCGAGCAGATCCTCGAGGTACGCACTTTTCCGGTCGCCGAGGCGATGCGGCGAGCCGAATCCGACGGCGAGCACCTGAGCGAACTCGTGGCGTTGGCCGTCGAGCTGCACCGGCCCGCGTTGCGACCTGATCGTCCCGTGTGACCGCCTGGCCGCGGCCCGGTTTATTCGGCCGCCGCACCACATACGAGATCGGGGCAGAATCGAAGGATGGCAACGGCAACATGGCACGGCCGCGTCCTGGCGACCAGCAACGACACCATCCTCATCGAGGGCAACCACTACTTCCCGCCGGACTCCATCCAGCCGGAGTTCTTCCAGCCCTCCGATACGCACACCTACTGCCCGTGGAAGGGCACCGCCAGCTACTACACGGTGGTGGTCGACGGAGACTCCAATACCGATGCCGCCTGGTACTACGCGGAGCCGAAGACCAAGGCGGCGCAGATCAAGGACTATGTCGCGTTCTGGCGCGGCGTCGAGGTGACCGAGAACTGACCGGCGGACTTTCGCTGCGAGCAATCGAATAGCGAACTCATGATCGATCCTGGAATCCGGTCGTGAGGCCGTCCGGGCGGTGATCGGCGGGCCGGGTCGGCGGCACCGCGGGCCCGATCGCGGCGACGGGTGGTAATCGGAGGAATCGGGAATACCGCCCGCGCGAAACCGATACGCTCATCCCAGGATTCAGCGCGAGTGTCTCAGCCGGGAGCATCCCATGATGAAGGCTCTGGTCACCAACGGCTTCTCGATGTCGCCTGTGGGCGCAGCGGACGAACCATCGCAGGCGGGTGTCGCGCTGCTGCGGCCCGGGGTCCTGGCTTTCGCCGGATCGATCGGTCCGACGGAGTTGCACGCGCACCACGCGGTGCAGATCGTCGCCGCGAGCACTCCGATCGTGGTGGTGGACGGCAGCGGCGTCCGCAGGCAGGGCACCCACGTCATCGTGCCGACCGACGCACCCCACCGCATCGACGTCGGCGCCGCGCACGGCACGGCCGTCTACCTCGATCCCGAGACCGCCGCCGGTGCGGCGGCCGACCGCAGGGCCCATCTCAACGGCTGGGCCGACAGCACCGACACCCTGGGCATCACGGCGGGTAGCGGCGATCTGACCGCGCAGGTCACCGCTGTCGTCGACGAACTGCTGCCGCAGGACGGAGCGTCCGGCGCGGGCGAGCGGCACGCGGTGATCACGGCGGCCCTGCAACTGCTGCCCGCTCTGGTGCGCACGGGCTCCGTGCGCGGCTCGGACGTCGCTCGCCAACTCGGCATTCCGGCGCCCCGGCTCTCCCATCTGTTCACCGAGCAGATGGGAATCCCGTTGCGGCGCTACATCGTCTGGCTGCGGCTGCACATCGCGCGGACCCGCGCACTGGCCGGGGACGACCTCACGACCGCCGCGCACGCCGCGGGTTTCTCCGACGGCGCGGACCTCACCCGCACCTGCCGCCGGACTTTCGGGCTCCCGCCCTCGGTGCTGAGCCGCATCGACGAATCGGCCCCGGACGCGTAACTCTTCCGCCCGGCGATCGGCTCGCGCTCGCCCCCTACTCGCCGATCGTTCTTCTCCGTTGCGTAAGCCGATGCGACGATCCAGCAGCCGCCGCCTCGACACCGGCACCCACCAGTCGCTGCCGTCACCGGTGACGGGGAAGAGTCGCCCACCCGTGGGATGCCGCCGCGCGGTGCTGCGAACACGTGGCCGAGGGCAACGGGCTCGCAATAGGGGTGCCCGAGGTGGCCGGGCAGGCCGCCGGTGAGTGGAGTCGGCGTGAACATCTGATCCAGGTCCTGGCAGATCACCGACGAGCGGCTTACGAGAACCCGGATCGATCGAGGAACGGTATCGGTTGTGCGGCGGATCGGTGGAGATGCTGGGCGTCGGTGCCCCTGGCGGCGCTCAGCTGCCGCATGCTGGCGGACAGAGGTCGGCCCAGCACCCGGAGAAGGGAGATAGACGGTGGCATTGGGACGTCGTCGGCTGCTGATCGGCTTCGCCGGTGCGGGTGGCCTCGCCTTGGCCGGATGGGGGTGGACGCGAGAACTCGCGCCACCTCCCGTGCCCGCCACAATCCGGTTCGATCCCGCACCCGGCGCACACGATGTCGAAGCACGCAGTCCCGGCACGATCACCGTCACCGACGGGACGCTGCGGTCGGTCGAATGGACCGATGAAACGGGCAGATCGCTGCCGGGCGTACCGGCACCCGATCATCGGTCCTGGACCACCGCCGAACCACTCGGCTACGGACACACCTACACCGCGAAAGCCGTGGCTCACGGTGAAACCGGCGACGTCACCGCGACCACAACCTGCACCACGGTGGCACCGCGACAGCTCATCGATGTCTCCCTGCGCTCCGCCAATCTCGTCGATCTGACCGAAAATGACAGCTACGGAGTAGGTTTCGTGCTCGTAGCCCATTTCGACGAACCCGTGGACCGGGCCGCCGCGGAACGCCACCTGAAGGTCATCACCCAGCCTGCCGTCGCCGGTGCGTGGTACTGGCTCGACGATCAGAACGCACACTGGCGGCCGGAGCACTATCACGCACCGGGCACCAGGATCACGATCGCGGCCGAACTCTTCGGCCGCGCGCTGGGCGATGGCCGCTACGGCGCGCGCGACCAACGGGTTTCGGTGAATATCGGGCCCGCGCACGTCGCGATCGCCGACGACGACACCAAACAGATCGAGGTCTTCGACAACGGAAACCTGGTGCGCACCATGCCCACCTCGATGGGCATGGGCGGCACCGCGGTCGTCGGCGGCAGAGTCATGTCGTTCTGGACTCGCCCGGGCGTCTACACCGTGCTCGACCAGAACGATCCGGTGATCATGGACTCCGCCAGCTACGGCCTCCCCACCGGCTCCGCGCTCGGCTACCGCACGAGCATCAACCACGCGGTCCGCATCAGCCACGACGGAATCTTCGTGCACGAATTGGCCGCGAGCATGTGGGCCCAAGGCAACACCAACGTCTCACACGGCTGCCTGAACATCTCCCCTGCCGACGCCGCGTGGTTCTACGACTTCGTCATCCCCGGCGATGTCGTCGAGGTCCGCAACACCGGCGGCGAACCCCTCGACATCTGGCACAACGGCGATTGGAGCATCCCGTGGACCGACTGGCTTCGCGGCGGCGCCCCCGCCTGACGGCGGCCTTTCACCCCAACGGACGGGACTCGACGTAATAGTCCGCCGATATCGTCTTCAGCACCTGCCGGACCCCCACCGGCGCCCATGCCGCGGAGGGGTCGCGCCGCACCACCGGATCGGTCAGTTCGACGACGTGACCGCGGGTCTCCAGCGCGAATGTGCCCGCCGCGCCGATGTTCTTGACCCAGTCGACATTCCGGCCGTACGTCAGCGCGATCCGGTACGCGCCGTCCTGCTCGAAGACCATGACCGGGGTGCGATAGGACCGTCCCGATTTCCGGCCCTTGTGCAGCACGATGCCGAAGCCGGGGGCGCGGCCGGCGACCAGGCCCGCGGTCGGATTGGTGAAATGCCGGTTGAAATTCGCCAGTGCGTGCGGAAGCACCATGGGCGGCGATCCTCTCTCCCTGTGGCGTGCGGTGTTCACGTTACGCTCGACCCCGTGTCCGCTCCGCATCGTGCGTCGCCCCACGCCGGAGACCCGAGGGCCGAGTCGATCGCGGTCTACGACCGGGCGGGTAACCCGGTCGGCGAGGCCGAGCGGGCCACGGTCTATCGCGAGGGATTGTGGCACGCCAGCGCCGGTGTGCTCCTGCGGTCCGGTGACGGCGCGCGCGTCTACGTGCACCGTCGCACCGACACCAAGCTCGTTTTCACGGGCATGCACGATTGCCTGGCCGGTGGTGTGGTCGCACCGGGCGAAGCGCCGCGCGAGACCGCCCTGCGGGAATTGGCCGAGGAATTGGGTGTGACGCCGGACTCCGCCGAGCTGTCCCCGGAGCCGCTGGCGCGGGTCTCCTGGGACGGCGAATGGGCCGGCCGTCCGATGCGATGCCACCTGTACGCGTACGAACTGCGCTACGACGGTCCCGTCCGTCACCAACCCGACGAGATCGCCGATGGATGGTGGTGGACCGACGCCGAGTTGCGCGCGCGTCTGGCCGATCCGGACTGGCCGTTCGTCCCCGACACCCGCCTGCTGATCGGGGACCTGCTGGTGAGCGCCGGGTAGGGGCAGGACGCCTCGTGCTCAGCTGGGCGAGGCGGCCGACCCGGCCCAAGCGGCGAACGCGCCGGGATTGCGCGTCTGCAGCAGCACCCGGCCGGGGCCGGTGAAGTCGAAGACGAAGCCCTCGCCGGACTTCAACGACTGGATCGATCGACCCGAAACCGCCCGCCGGATGGTGAAATTCATCGCCAGGTCGTAGGCGACCACATGCCCGGTGTCGATCGTGATCGGCTCGCCCGGCTGCAAGTCGATCACATCGATCGCACCGAACACGCCCACCACGATCTCGCCTTCGCCGTGCGCGCGCAGGCCGAATCCGCCTTCGCCGCCGAACAGGTTGGCGAAACCGCCCCACTTGCTCTCCACCTGCACGCCGTGCGAGTTGGCGATCCAGCCCCCGCGGCTGATGAAGAACGGCCGATCCGGGGCGATCTGCAGATTGAGCACGTCACCGGGAAGCGCGGGCGCCACGTCGACCCAGCCGCCCTGCGGCGGCGCGGTGAACGTCGAGACGAAGAACGATTCCCCGGCCAGCACCGAGCGCTTCAACCCGGCCAGGATGCCGCCCTCGGCCTTGGCCTGCAACGTCACTCCCGCCGAATGGGCCACCATGGCGCCGCTCTCGACCCGCATCGGCTCGCCGCCCGCGAGGAAGCAGCGCGCGATGGCGGCGGCCGGGCTGTGGCGCAGTTGTACCTTCATGCCCGCCGACCCTACCGCCGGGGCCTGCCCCGCGGGCACGGCCGTCAGAGCAGGTCGCGCAGCGCGGCGTCGTCGCGGGCCACGGCCGCCCCGCCGTCGGCGGTCAGCACGATCGGTCGCTGGATCAGTCCCGGATGTTCCACCAGTGCTTCGATCCAGCGGTCGCGGTCGGCCGCGGTCCGCGCCCAGCTCGCCATGCCGAGATCCTTGGCGGTCTGCTCGCCGGTGCGGGTGATGTCCCACGGCTCGGCGCCCAGCCGCCGCAGCACCTCACGCAGCTCGGCGGCAGTCGGCGGCTGGTCCAGATACTTCCGCACGGTGTAGTCGACACCGGCCTCGTCCAGGAACGCGGTGGCGTTGCGGCTCTTGCTGCACCGCGGGTTGTGCCAGATCTCTGTTTGCCCGGAAGTCATACACGGAGGGTACCGACGGCGCCCGCCGCCGCCATCGGGTGCCCATTCGCGGATCTCGGACGTCGTCCCGCGAAGTGCGGCGCGTACTCCGATACTGGGAGCATGAGTGAGCACGCATCGTCCGAAAACCCTTACGGCACACCGACCACGTCCGGTCCCGAACCCATCCCGTCGTACCAGGTCCTGATGAATCGGGTCGTGCGGACGCTGCTGCGCGTGCCGGGCATATCCGGCGTCGTCGGCAAACGGCTGATGGTCCTGCACGTCGTCGGACGCAAGTCCGGGAAGGTCTACGATGTGCCGCTGGCCTACACCCGGCACGGTGACAACCTGCTGATCGGCACCGCCCTGCGTCCATGGGTGAAGAACCTGCGGGCGGGTGATCCCGTACGGGGTTCCTTCGGCGGCGAACCGCGCACCTTCGTCCCGGTCGTCCACACCGCCGAGGCCGACGTGCTCCGGCTCTACGAGATCGTCGCGCGCGACAACAAGCAGAACGCGAAGTACAACGGCATCGGCTTCACCGCCGACGGTTCGCCCTCCAAGGCCGACATCTACCAGACCTGGCAGCAGGGCGGCGTGGTGGTGGAACTGACGCCGCACTGAGCGGGCGGGTCAGTTCCGGACGTAGCCGTCGGCGACGTCGAGCACTTCGTCGACGATCTCCAAGCCGGTGCGCAGTTCGTCGGCTGTCGTGGTGAGCGGCGGCGCGATCTGGAAACGGTTGCCCGCGTTGAACGGCCACAGCCCGCGCGCCTTGGCCGCGGCGGTGACCGCGAGCATCGGTTCGGCGTCCGCGCCCGTCGCCGCGAACGGGATCAGCGGTTCCCCGCTGCGCTGATCCCGAACCAGCTCGAGCGCCCAGAAGAACCCCAGCCCACGGACCTCACCGACACTCGGATGACGAGCCGCCAACTCACGCAGGCCTTTTCCGAGCACATCGGCGCCCACCGAACGCACGTGATCCAGAATTCCCTCACGCTCGAACACCGCGATCGAAGCGACGCCGGCCGCGCAGGCCAAGGGGTGCCCCGCGTAGGTGAGTCCGCCCGGATACACCACATGGTCGTAGCGCTGCGCGATGCGTTCGGCCATGAGTACGCCCCCGAGCGGGACATAGCCGGAGTTCACCCCTTTGGCGAAGGTGATGATGTCCGGCTCGACATCGAACGCCTGCACCGCGAACCATTCACCCACCCGGCCGAACCCGACCATCACCTCGTCGGCGATGTAGACGATGCCGAACTCGTCGCACAGCGCTCGCACGCCCGCGAGGTAACCGGGCGGCGGGACGAGCACACCGTTGGTGCCCACCACCGTCTCCAGGATCAGCCCGGCGATGTGCTGCGGACCCTCCAGCTCGATCACCTGCCGCAGGTGCGCCAGCGCGGCGGCCGTCTCCTCCTCGGGACCGGCCGTGCCCCAAGGCGATCGGTACGGGTAGGGCCCGAAGAATCGCACCACGTCCACATTGGTCGGCTCCGCGCCCCAACGCCGCGGTTCCCCGGTGAGGCCGATCGCCACCCCCGTGCCACCGTGGTAGGAGCGGTAGGCCGCGAGCATCTTCGTGCGCCCGGTGTAGCTTCGCGCCAGGCGCACCGCGTGTTCGACGGCCTCCGCGCCGCCCGTGGTGAACAGGATCCGGTTCAGCTCGCCCGGAGCCCGCTCGACGATCAGCCGGGCCAGTTCACTGCGCACGTCGTTGGCGACGGTCGGCGAGATGGTCGCCAACCGCTGTGCCTGGGCGACGATCGCGGCGACGATGTCCGGGTGCTGGTGGCCGATGTTCACGTTGACCAGCTGTGAGGAGAAGTCCAGGTAGCGCTTGCCCGTGTCGTCCCAGAAGTAGGAGCCGAACGCCCCGGTGATGGGGGCCGGGTTCAACTCGGCCTGTGCGCTCCAGGGATAGAAGACGTGATCTGACCCGCTCATGGGGCGAATTCCCCCTTCGAACCTGGATAGAACAGCACATTGGCACCATAGCCCTATCGGGGCGCCTGCGAGGCTGGAGGCGCGGCATATGACGAGATCCCTCGTGTCGGGCCCGGTTTCAGGCGGGGCGGCGGATGGCCTGTACGGCGGTGTCGTAGAGGTCGAACAGGTCGACCTGTCCGCCCAGGCGTACCCATTCCTCGTTGGCTGCCTGCAGGCAGATGATCGCTGCGGCCGCGATCGCGCGGGCTTGCAGGGTGCGGCGGTCGGAGTCGGGCAGTCGCGGCTCGATCAGCGGTGCGAACAGGTCTTGCCAGCGGGCTTGCTTCTCGGCGTGTCCGGCGCGTAGGGAATCGTTGCCGAACAGCAGCGTGATGAACTCCAAGCGGCCTTCGGCTGTCATGTCGATCTCCTCGAGCACCTGGAACGCCGCCCGCAGCGCCGCCCAGGCATCCTCGTCGGCCGGGCGCTGCGCGAGGCGCGCGGCGATCAGTTCGCCCTGTTCGGCCAGGCTGCTGAGCGCGAGGTCTTCCTTGTTGCGGAAGTAGTTGAACAGGGTCCGCCGGGAGACGCCCGCCGCGGAGGCGACCTCTTCGAGGGTCGTGTTGTCGTAGCCCTTGGCGGCGAACAGCTCGATAGCGGTCCGGGCGAGCAGCGAGCGGACCACGGAGCGGGTCTGTTCCCGAAGAGGTGTCGGTTTCGGAGCCATGCACCGATGGTACGTCATCTCACATGATGCACCTTATTGCACTCCGTGCAACAAGGTGCGTAGAGTGAATGACATGAGCAAAATCGACTATCACCGTCAGACCGTCATCGTCACCGGCGCCAGCTCCGGCCTCGGCGCCGAATTCGCCCGCCAGTTGGCCCGCCGCGGCGCGAACCTCGTTCTGGTAGCCCGCCGGGCGGACCGGCTCGAGAGCCTGGCCGCCGAACTCACCCACGCCCATGGAGTCACGGTGACCACCGTCGCCCGCGACCTCGGCCTGCCCGACGCCGGCCGCACGCTGCGCGCCGAACTCGAGGCCCGCGGCATCTACGCCACCGGACTGGTCAACAACGCCGGCTTCGGTACCCACAACGCGTTCACCGACGAGGATCCCGACCGCCTGCAAAGCATGATCGCGCTGAACGTCAGCGCGCTGGTCGACCTCAGCCGCGCCTACATCGACCCGCTGACCTCCACCGACACCGGCGTCCTGATCAACGTCGCGAGCCTGCTGGGCTTCCAGCCGACCCCATACCTGAGCGTCTACGGCGCCACCAAGGCCTTCGTCCTCAGCTTCACCGAATCACTGTGGGAAGAGACCCGCGGCACCGGCCTCCGCGTGCTGGCCGTGTGCCCCGGCGCGATGCAGACCGAGTTCTTCGACGTCGCCGGCAGCCAGTCCGCCGACTACGGCACGAAACGGGCAACCCCCGAGCAGGTCGTGACGATTGCCCTCGCCACGCTCGACCGCCGGTCCGCGCCCCCGTCGGTGATCACCAACGGCCGACCGCTCGCCCTCGCCGGCAAACTCCTGCCACGCCGCCCGATGGTCCGGCTCATGGGCTGGATGGCCCGCCGCCAGCCCACGCAGCCCCTGTCGCCCGCGCCAACTTCCTCCCATGAAGGAGGCATCACCGGCGCCCGCAGGCCCTGAGCCACACACAAGTGCGGCCGACCGTTCGTCGAGATCGATCGGCGGATCGGCGGAAATGGTGTTCACCCCTAGCGGCAACATCGAGCACCATGACGCACTACCGCGAATACCTCCGGAAGGAAGCCACGGATGGCTGATCACGACCTCGTTCTCGTCACCGGCGCCGGCGGCGTGGGCCGCCTCGTCACCGAGCGGCTGCGCGCACAGAACGTGCCGGTCCGCGTCCTGATCCGCCGCGAGGACGACCGCGCGGCCGCCGTGCGGGCATTGGGCGCCGAGGCCGTCACCGGGGACCTGACCCGCCCCGAAACGGTGGCGGCCGCGCTCGACGGCGTCCGCCGCGCGTATTTCGGGCTCGGTGTGTCCCCGGACCACCTGCTGGCGGCGACCGTCATGGCCACGGTCGCGAAGGCGCACGGCGAACTCGACGTACTGGTGGACATGTCGCAGATGACGGTGTCGCAGATGACCGCCACCAGCACCGCGGAATCCCACCAGCAACGGCTGCACTGGCTGGCGGAACAGGTGCTGGACTGGTCGGGCCTGCCCGTGGTGCACGTGCGCCCGACGACGTTCCTCGACAATCCGTTGTTCACCACCCTCGCGGCGCGGTCGATCCGCGAGAACGGCACGCTGGCGCTGCCGTTCGGGACCGGACGCACCTCGCCGGTCGCCGCCGACGACGTCGCCCAGGTGGTCGCGGCCATCCTGCGCGCTCCCAGGGAGCACGCAGCGAAGGTGTACGAGCTGACCGGACCGCGGGCACTCGACATGACCGAAGTAGCCCAGGAGTTCTCCAGGGCGCTCGGCCGCACGGTGACCTATCTGGACGTCCCCCTGCAATGGTGGCGCACAGAGGTACTCGCGAACGCGGGCCTGCCACAGCACACCGAGCAGCACATCGCGACCATGGCCCAGCTGCACCGCGCGAACCGTTACGACAGAGCGACCATCGACGTCGAGCGCATCACCGGGAAGCGGCCCCTGACCGTCGAGGAGTTCGTCGCCGTCCGCAAGGACTTCTACCTCGGCTGACTGCCGCAGGAATCCAGGTGGAGAGGGCCTCACCGAAGTCGCGGTCGGGCACGTCGACAGTGTGCCCGAAAGCACTGCCATGGGCGATACGTCTGTCCCGTCACCCTTGTGGTAAGGGAAGGCGGAGTTCGGTGACGGCGATGCGGGCGGTTTCGGCGATGGCGGCGTCGACAACGGGCAGGTGCGGGTCCGCACGGGCCGCCCGGGTGAATATCGCGACCGCGACGGGGTGCTCGCCGGGGAATTCGACGACCGCCACCTCGTTGCGGATGACCCCGATTGTTCCGGTTTTGCCTGCGACCGACACGCTGCGGTAGGGGAATCCGGCGGTGACGCGGTGCGGCCAGACTTGGTGGCGCATGACGGTGCGGACGAATTCGGTCTGCTCGTCGGACAGCACCGCGCCGCTCCACAGTGCGCGCAGGAGACGGGTCATTTCCTCCGGTGTCGTCGCGCTGGTGTACGACGGGTCGTACGCCGACACCGACCATGCGTCGTCGTTCTCGGCGAGCACGGCGAACGCCTCGGCGGTGGTGTGGGTGTCGGTGTCGCGGACGAGGCTGCGGTGCAGGTCGGCCGTGCCGCCCACGATCCGGGTGCGGGTAAGGCCCAGGTCGTCCAGCAGGCCCTCGACCGCACCGAGGCCCGTCGCGCCGAGCAGAACATCGGCCGCGGCGTTGTCGGAGACGGTCATCATCGACGTCGCGAGGTCGCGCAGGCTCATGGTCACAGGGTCGCGCATGACGGCGATGCCGGTGGGTCCCGGCGTGCAGTCGGACGGGAGCACCGTCAGCCGGGAAGCCGGGTCGATGCGCCCGGCGTCGACGAGGCGGCAGAACGCGACGAACAGCGGCAACTTGTACACCGACGCGAGCACCACCCGTTCGTCGCCGCCCACGGAGATCTCGATCGCGGAGCCGTCGCACCGGCGCGCGTGCAGCCACCCGCTGCATCCGGCATCGGCGAACACGGCGCGGATCCGGTCCTCGGCAGTGCTCACCGCAGCCGCTCCCGATAGAGCATCCGGTCGACCGCGTCGGCATGGGCGTCGGCGCCGGGGCGGTGGACGACGCGGACGCGCAGCGCGACCGCCTGCGGCGCGACGCGCAGCCACGTCACGCCGGGCGTGTCCGACGGAGCCACGGCAGTGAGACCGAAACTCGTCCCGGCCGCCACCGCCGCGAACATGGTGCGGTCGTCGGGCGCGGGGACGGTCGGTGCGTCCAACCCGCGCTCACGCAGCAGGTCCACGACGGTGTCGAAGGCGGGCGGATTGGCCGCGCGCGGCGGACAAGCGAAGTGCAACCCCGCGAGCATGGGGAAGGTGGGGCGTTCGGCGGCCGCGCTGCGATGATCCGACGGCACCACGAGCCAGCGCGGCACCTTGACGACCGGACGCACCTCGACCCCGTCGACCAGGGCGGGATGCTCGATGACCGCCACATCGAACATTCCGGCGCGCACATCGGCGACCAGATCGACGCTCGTGCCCACCCTCGTGGACACCGCGGCACCCGGTGCGACCACGGTGCGCAAGGCCCCGACACAGGCCGTGACCACCCGATCGGGCAGCGCCGCGATAGCACCCCAGTGCACGGCGCCGTGGGCGTTCGCGATGCGGTGCGACTCGGCGAGCAGGCGCTCGGCGTCGTCCACGAGCAGCCGAGCGCGCGGGAGCAACTGCGCACCGGCCGAGGTGAGCACGGCTCCTTGCCGGGTGCGGCGAATGAGGTCGACGCCGAGATGCCGTTCGAGCCGTCTGAGTCCCTGCGACAGCGGAGGCTGAGTCATGTCCAGCGCGGCCGCCGCCCTGCCGAAATGTCCTTCATCCGCGACGGAGACGAAGAACCGAAGGTGGCGGATCAGGTCCATGCGGTCATTGAACCAGCGGATTCGCCGACATCGATTCCGCTGTCCCCACGGGAGCTCCGGCCGACGCCGAACCGCGAGCGAACCTGCGACGATATCCAAGTCGACTCGCCCGCGCCGAGGCCGGCTATTGGCGTCGTCGGCGGCGGCGATGATGTGGTGCGGCAGTGACTTTTTCCGACTTCGCTCACCGTGCCCCGCTCGATCGGCGCCGGCTCCTCGCCGCTGTGGCGGTGTCCGCGCTGTCCCTGGCCACCGCCGCGTGCGGGTCCGGCGCCGATGCGCCGGCGGCCCCGAACACCACGCCCGCGGCCGCGAATCCGCAGTTCGCCGAGATGGAGACGACACACTCCGCACGCTTGGGTGTGTACGCGTTAGATATCGGCACCGGCCGCACCGTTGGCCATCGAGACGGGGAGAGATTCCCGATCGCCTCCACCTTCAAAGGTCTCGCGTGTGGGGCCCTCCTGCGCGACCATCCCCTGGCAACGGGTTACTTCGATCAGGTGATCCACTATTCCCGGTCCGAACTCGTCGACAACTCGCCGGTGGCGGAGAAACACGTCGACACCGGCATGACCGTCTCCGAGCTGTGCGATGCCACGATCACCCTGTCCGACAACACCGCGGGCAACCAGCTGCTGAAGCTTCTCGGCGGCCCGGAAGGTTTTACCGCGTTCCTGCGGTCCATCGGCGACACCACCTCCCGCCTGGACCGCTGGGAGCCCGAGTTGAACACCGCCATTCCCGGCGACGAGCGGGACACCACCACAGCCGCCGCCCTCGCCACCGACTACCGCAACCTCGTCCTCGGCGACATTCTCGCCGAACCCGAGCGAGCGCGGTTGAAGTCGTGGCTGGTCGCCGCCAAGACGGGAGACGCACGCATTCGTGCCGCGCTGCCCGCCGACTGGACGGTCGGCGACAAGACCGGTAGCCCCGCTTACGGCGGCGCGCTCGACGTCGCGATCGCTTGGCCGCCCGGACGCGCCCCGCTCGTCATCGCCGTGCTGTCCACGAAGTTCGAGCGGAACGCCGAAGCCGACAACCCTCTCGTCGCCGAGGCCGCCCGCGCCGCGGTCGGTGCGCTCGGGTAGACCGGGCGCCCCTTGCCGCAGGGCGCCGTCACCGGCCGACTGGAATTGCTCCCGTCATGTGACAGCAGATATTCGGGACGCCGGTCCGCCCTGCGGTGATGTCAAGAGCAACGACCGGGCTCGTCTGGACCAACCGAGTCGACACCATTGCCGCCGCACTACGGTGAGCGCCGGCGCAGCAACCTTTCCGCTCAGTTCTCCATTCCCTCCCTGACCGCGGCCAGCGCATGCCAGGCGATTTCGGGGTGTTCGGTCTCGCCCGGGTCGCCGGCGAACGGGTCGAGCACGATGGTGTGCGCGCCGAGTAGGCGAAGCTCGGCGAGGTCGGCGAGGATCTGGTCGATAGATCCTTCGCCGGCGCGGCGGGTCTCGTCCGACAGCGGCTCACGGGTACGCCGGAGCATGATCCGCGGCGCGAAGCCCGGAACCGGTCGGCCTTGCTCGTCGGCGGTCCGCCGGAAACGCTCGACGGCGTCGCGCATCCATGGCATCGACTGACGCAGGGGGTGCCAGGCCGCGCCGTAGCGGATCGCGCGGCGCTGGGCGGCATCGGTGAGGCCGCCGACCCAGATCGGGATGTCGCAGGTACCGTAATCGTCGATGTTCTGCCAGGCGGCGGTGAGGACCTCCAGCAGCTCGTCGGTCTGCTTGCCGCGGCGGCGGAAATCGAGCCCGAGGGCATCGAACTCCTGCTGCGCCCAGCCGACCCCGACGCCTAGCACGAACCTTCCCTTGCTGAGCTGGTGCAGGTTTGCCGCCATCCGGGCGACCAGCAGCGGATGCCGGTACGGTGCGATCAGCACGGTGGTGCCGAGCTTGATCGTGCCGGTCTGGCCGGCCAGCCAGCTCAGCATGGTGAACGGTTCGTAGAACGGCGCCGGGTACTGCTCAGCAACGTCGGGTGTGATGGTGACATGATCCGACGTCAACAGCAGGTCGTAGCCGAGACCTTCGACCGTGCGAGCCCAAGCGAGCAGCCGGTCGGGGGTCGCGCCTGGGCCGAAGTTGGGGACGTTCACACCGATTTGCATGCCTGTCAGGCTATTCAGGCCGATGGCGATTCCGAACAGGACCCTCGCTGTCCATCAGCAGTAAAGACGCAACCCGCGATCTGCCTGACCACCGAGGTTGGCCGGTAGGGATCGTTGCAGTGTCGCGCAGATCAGCTCGCCCCGGTTCTGCCGGAGGCGGCGGTCAGGCTGTGGACGAGCAGGTCGATCACGGCTCGCTTGCCCTCGTCGTCGCGCTGGTGGGTGAGGAGGCCTTCGATGACGAAGGTGCCGATGGCGGTCATGGTGGCGAGGTCGGTCTCGGCGGCGCCGAGCGCGCGGAGGTCGTCGGTGAACAGGGAATCGGCCAGGTGATGGAACCCGGTGTGCCAGGTATCGATGGCAGGGGAGGCCAAGGCGCGGGTGTGCACGGTGTTGACGAGCCCGTGCAGCCGTTCCAACTGGTTGACCACCCACAGCAGTCGCTCGTTCAATGGCAGGCCGTCGATCTCTGTGTAGGAGGTGAGCGCCTCGGCCAGGAGACGGTCCAGGACGGCGATGAGCAGCTCGTCCTTGTCGCGGAAGTACCAGTAGATCGTGTTGACCGTGACGCCGGCGGCCTTGGCGATCTGCCCCATCGACGCCGACTCGTAGCTGTCGTCGATGAACAGGCGCTGCGCGGCGGCGACGATCTCCTCGCGCTTCTCCTCGCGGTCCTGCGGGCGTCGATTCCGGGGCACCCCAGCACCCTATCTTGAATGGCGATCAAGAAGGAGCTAGCTTTCTCGAGTGCCATTCAAGAAAGGTGGGCTGAGGCACGGCCCGCCTTCACACCCGGGCCCCGCGAGCTGCCCGGCCCGCCCGCCTGATCCGCCCCACTTGTCGGCCCCCGCTCGAACGAAGGATCCCATGACCGCATCCACTCACACCGCGCTGATCACCGGCGCGTCCGCCGGCATCGGCGCGACGTTCGCCCGCCACCTAGCCGCCCGCGGCTACCATCTCCTGCTGGTCGCACGCCGCGCCGACCGGCTCCAGGAGCTGGCCGCGGAGCTGACCCAGCAGCACGGCGCGCAGCGCTATGAGGTGTTCGCCGCCGACCTCACCGACCCCGCCGCCCCGGCCGCCATCCTCGGCTACGCCGACGAGCGGGGACTGGACATCGACGTCCTGATCAACAACGCCGGGCTGTCGGGAAAGACCGCCTTCGCCGACACTCCCTGGGACACCCTGGCCGCAGAGATCCAACTGATGGTGACCGCTCAGACCGAACTCGCCCACCTGGTCATCCCCGGCATGAAGAAACGCGGCTGGGGCCGCATCATCAACCTGTCCTCGGTCGCCGCGTTCGCACCACCAGCGGCGAGCTTGCTCTACACCGGGATCAAGTCCTACGTCCTCAACATCTCACAAGCCCTGGACATGGAACTCAAACCGCACGGCATCCACGTGACCGCCCTGTGCCCCGGCTTCACCCACACCGAATTCCACGACGTCATGGGTACCCGAGACCAAGCCAACCACCTGCCCCGCATCATGTGGCAGCAGCCGGAAGCCGTCGTCACCGAAGGCTGGGACGCCGTCATGAAGGGCAAACCCGTGTGCATCCCCGGCATCGTCAACAAGATCTCCGCCGCCGCCATGAAGCCCCTGCCCGTACGTCTGGGCTACCTCGCCGGCAAGACCCTCAACCCCTTCAAGAACAGCTGAACCCTCTCACCTCGCGTTGAGCGACGGCCCGGCCGTGGAGGGGAGTCCGAAGACGTGATCGACCACGCTAGTCGCTCCCTTCGGCGGACTGGGTAGCGGTCACGAGGGGAGCGAGACGCGGCAGCACCGATTCACCGTATGCCTGGAGGGTCGCGGTTTTCGCGTCGTGCTGGAGATAGACGGCGAATTGGTCCACGCCGAGCTCCGCGAGGCCGCGCAACCGGGACAGCTGGTCGTCGGGCGTGCCCAGCAGGCAGAAGCGGTCCATGATGGCGTCGGGTACGAACTCGGCGTGCATGTTGTCCGCGCGTCCGTGCTGGTTGTAGTCGTAGCCTTGCCTGCCTTCGACGTAGTCGGTGAGGGCGGCCGGAATATCGCCCGTCGTCCCGTATCTCGCGACGATCTCCGCCACGTGGTTGCCGACCATCCCGCCGAACCATCGGCACTGTCGGCGCGCGTGCGCCAGCGCCGCGTCCGTCCCGTCGGTGACGTAAGCGGGCGCGGCGACGCAGATCCGCACCGTCGCCGGGTCCCGGCCCGCGCGCTCGGCCGCCGCGCGCACCCGCCCGATGGTCCAGGCGGTGATGTCCGGGTCGGCCAGCTGCAGGATGAAGCCGTCCGCGACCGCGCCGGTCAAGTCGAGAGCACGTGGCCCGTAGCCCGCTACCCATACCTCCAGCCGCGAGTCGGCCGCCCACGGCAGCCGGACCACCGTGTCGTCGATTCGCGCGCTGCGCCCGTTGCCCAGCTCCCGGATCACCTCCACCGCTTGCCGCAGTGTTGCCAGGGTGGCGGGTTTCCCGCCTTGCGTGCGCACCGCCGAGTCACCGCGGCCGATCCCGCACAGTGTGCGGTTGCCGAACATCTCGTTGAGCGTGGCGAAGGTCGACGCGGTCACCGTCCAGTCCCGGGTGGCCGGGTTGGTCACCATCGGACCGACCATCACCTTGCGGGTGGCGGCCAGGATCTGGCTGTAGATGACGTACGGCTCCTGCCAGAGCAGATGCGAGTCGAAGGTCCAGACATGGGAGAAACCGTACGTCTCCGCGAGCCTGGCCAGTTCGATCACTCGCGAGGCCGGGGGCGTGCATTGCAGCACCAGACCGATGTCCATGCGGCACTCTCCGTTTCGAGGATCGAAAGGCGCGTCAGATCAGGTTCTGCGAGAGGTCACGCTTGACGAACCGGCCGTGTCCCGCGCGACCGAGATAGCCGCCGCCGTCCACGACCACCCGGCCCCGGGACAGCACCGTGTCGACGTGACCGTCGATCTCGAATCCCTCGTAGGCCGAGTAATCCATGTTCATGTGGTGGGTCTTGCCGAGACCGATGCTGGTGTGGCCGTCCGGGTCGTAGATGACGATGTCTGCGTCCGCCCCCGGGCTGATCACTCCTTTGCGCGGGTACATGCCGAACATCCGGGCCGGCGCGGTGCAGCAGACCTCGACCCAGCGTTCCAGCGAGATCCGCCCGCTCCGGACGCCCTGGAACATCAGATCCATCCGATGCTCGACGCCGCCGATGCCGTTGGGGATCTTGCTGAAGTCGCCGAGACCCAGTTCCTTCTGGTCCTTCATGCAGAACGGGCAGTGGTCGGTGCCCACGGTCGTGACGTCACCGGTGCGCAGATAGCGCCACAGCTCGTCCTGATGCCCCTCGGCCTTCGATCGCAGCGGTGTCGAGCACACCCACTTCGCGCCCTCGAAACCCGCTGCGCCCAGCTGGTCTTCGAGCGAGAGGTACAGGTACTGCGGGCAGGTCTCGCCGAAGACGTTGCGTCCGGCGTCGCGGGCGGCGGCGATCTGGGCCAGCGCCTGCCGGGCCGACACATGCACCACATACAGCGGCACGCCCGTCAGCTCGGCCAGCATGATCGCGCGGTGGGTGGCCTCCTCCTCCAGCTGCCACGGTCTGGTCGTGCCGTGGAAGTACGGCGCGGTCTGCCCGCGCGCGAGCGCCTGCTCGACCAGCACATCGATGGCGATCCCGTTCTCGGCGTGCATCATCAGCAGCGCACCCAGCTCGGCCGCGGACTGCATGGCGCGCAGTATCTGGCCGTCGGTGGAGTAGAAGACACCCGGGTAGGCCATGAAGAGTTTGAAGCTGGTGACCCCCTCGGCCACCAATTCGCTCATCCCCTTCAAGGACTCGTCGTCGACCTGACCGATGATCTGATGGAAGCCGTAGTCGATCGCGCACTGTCCGGCGGCCTTCGCATGCCAGGCGGCCAGGGTGTCCTGCACCCGCTCCCCCGGCTTCTGCACGACGAAGTCGACGATGGTGGTGGTGCCGCCCCACGCGGCGGCGCGGGTGCCGGTCTCGAAGGTGTCGGAGGCCCGGGTCCCGCCGAAGGGCATCTGCATGTGGGTGTGGCCGTCCACACCGCCGGGGATGACGTATCTGCCGGTCGCGTCGAGCACCCGATCGGCGGAGGCGGCGAGGTCCGCGCCCAGCGCGGCGGAGCCCGGCTGGAGGACGGCGACGATGGTCTCGCCCTCGACCAGCACGTCGAGCGGCTGCGATCCGGTGGCGGAGACGACCGTGCCGCCGTGGATGAAAGTGCGCGCCATGTCGTTCCCCGGTATCAGGGGGCCACCAGCGGCCCGTAGGCGTCGGGGCGGCGGTCGCGGTAAAAGGCCCAGCGATCGCGCACCACCTTGATCAGGTCCATGTCCAGATCGCGGACGACCAGCTCGGGGTCGGTGTCGGAGGCGACGTCACCGACGAACTTGCCTTCCGGGTCGACGAAGTAGCTGGTTCCGTAGAAGTCGTCGTCGCCGTACTCCTCGACGCCGACGCGGTTGATGGCGCCGATGAAATACTCGTTGGCCACCGCTGCCGCCGGTTGTTCCAGTTTCCAGAGGTAGCCGGACAGACCCCGCGAGGTGGCCGACGGGTTGAACACGATCTCCGCCCCGGACAGGGCCAGCGCGCGCCAGCCCTCCGGGAAGTGCCGGTCATAGCAGATGTACACGCCGACTCTGCCGACCGCGGTGTCGAACACCGGCCAGCCCAGGTTGCCCGGGCGGAAGTAGAACTTCTCCCAGAACCCGTGCACGTGCGGCAGGTGGTGTTTGCGGTACTTGCCGAGATAGCTGCCGTCGGCGTCGAGCACCGCGGCCGTGTTGTACAGCAGGCCCGGCTGTTCCTGCTCGTACACCGGCAGGATCATCACCAGGCGCAATTCCTTCGCCAGCGCGGCGAATCGCTCCGTGGTCGGCCCCGGGACGGATTCGGCGTAGTCGTAGAACCCCGTGTCCTGCCGCTGGCAGAAATAAGGCCCGTAGAACAGCTCTTGGAAGCAGATCACCGCGGCCCCCTCCGCGGCGGCCCGGCGCGCGTATTCCTCGTGCGCCTTCAGCATCGACTCTTTGTCGCCGGTCCAGTTCGTTTGGACCAGCGCCGCTCGAACGATTCCCATGCTTTGTTATACGTCACCGGGAACCAATTCTGTTGTCCAACAAGTTGCCGGAAACATTTTGTGGCCGATCTGCGGCCATCGCAGGCGCTGACATCCGACCGCGCAGGCGGAAATCGAGCCGTACTCCCCCACCACTGCCGGGGAGATGGAATGATTCGCGCTGCATCGTCCGGTGCGCAACCCCGAGTGAAGGAGCTTTTCAGCGGTGAGCAGCGAAGTGCAAGCGCGAGAACTCGTCAACGGCCGGCGCGCGGGGCGCCGGAGCCTACCGTGGCGATCGCTGCGGATCCTCGGGGTACTCGCCGTCGGCGTGACGCTGGTGGCGTCCGCGACGGGTGTCGTCTCGGCGACCCCCGCGCCGGCTCGGGAGCAGGGCCCGGCCGGCTGCGGCGCACCGGCCGCCGGTCAGCCGAACGGCAAGCAGTGGCCCGCCGAACCCGGCATGACCATCGATGCCAACGCCGGATACACGGCGACGCTGACCACCAGCTGTGGCACGGTGACCATCGCCCTGGACGCGGCACACGCGCCGCGCACGGTCAACTCGTTCGTGTTCCTGGCCGGTGAGCAGTTCTTCGACCACACGAAGTGCCACCGGATGACCACCGAAGGCATCTACGTCCTGCAGTGCGGCGACCCGACCGCCACCGGCATGGGCGGCCCCGGTTACTTCTTCCCCGACGAGAACCTGGCGGGGGCCACCTACCCGGCCGGTACGGTCGCCATGGCGAACGCCGGGCCCGGCACCAACGGCAGCCAGTTCTTCCTGGTCTACCGCGACGCGCCGCTGCCGCCGAGCTACACCCCGTTCGGACGGGTCACCGCGGGCATGGATGTTCTGTCGTCCATCGCCGCCGCGGGCGTCAAGGACGGCTCGTCCGACGGCGAGCCCGCCGTCGAGGTCGTGCTGAATTCCGTCGCCGCCGGACGGAACTGAATCCCGCCGCGGTGGCGGTGCGCTCCGGCGTCGCCACCGCGGGTTCAGCCCGCCGTCGATCAGGACACGCCGGCACGCCGCCGCAGCACCAGCGCCATGACCGGCTCGACGAACCGGCTGGCGATCGGACCCAGAACCGCCATCAACAGCACGTAGGTGGTGGCCAGGGCGGCGAATTCGGCCGGGACCGCGCCCGCGGCGACGGCGAGTCCCGCGATCACGATGGAGAACTCGCCGTGGGCGACCAGTGCGGTGCCCGCGCGCGCCCGGCCGAGGCGGCCGGCGCCGGCCCGCTTGGCCGCCCACCAGCCGGTGGCGATCTTGCTGCCCGTGGTGACGAGCGCCAGCAAGCAAGCCCAGCCCAGCACCGGCGGGATGCTCGCCGGGTCGGTGCTCAGGCCGAACAGCACGAAGAACAGCGCGGCGAACAGATCGCGCAGGGGTTCCAGCAGTTTGGTCGCGTTGTGCGCGGTCGAGTCCGAGATCGCGATGCCCAGCAGGAAGGCGCCCACCGCCGCGGATACCTGGACCGCGGAGGCCGCGCCCGCCACCAGAAGCGCGGATCCGAGCAGCTTCAACAGGAAGATCTCGCGGTCGGCACTGTCGACGATCGCGGAGACGTAGCGGCCGTAGCGCAGCGCGACGATCAGCACGACGGTGACCGCCGCCAAGGCGATGCCCAACGTCTTCAGTCCGGCGACGAAGCCCACACCGGCCAATACCGCCGTCAGCACCGGCAGGTATCCGGCCATCACCAGATCCTCGAACACCAGGATGGACAGGACCACCGGCGTCTCGCGGTTACCGAGCCTGCCCAGATCGTTGAGCACCTTCGCGACGATGCCCGAGGAGGAGATGTAAGTGACTCCGGCCATGGCGATGGCGCCGGTGAACCCCCAGCCGAGCGCGAACGAGACGAGCACACCCGGGGTCGCGTTGAGCACGAGGTCCACCACACCCGCGGCCCACGATCGGCGCATGCCGGTGACCAGTTCCGGTGCGCTGTATTCCAGTCCGAGCAGCAACAGCAGCAGGACGACGCCGATCTCGCTGGCGAGGTGGATGAAGTCGTCCGCCTGCCGCAACTCGACAAGGCCGCCGGTGCCGAACACCAGCCCGCCGATCAGGTACAGCGGAATGGGCGACATGCCGATGCGCGCGGCGATCCGCCCGAGCAGGCCGAGGCCGAAGAATACCGCGCCCAGCTGGATCAGCGCGAGCGCGGTCTCGTGTGCCACCATGCGCTCAGCCGTCTAACAGGATCTTGGCGGCGGCCTCCAGACCCTCCGCGGTGCCGACGACGACAAGCACGTCCCCCGCGGTGAAGGTGAAGTCCGGTCCCGGGGACGGAATGGGCTGCCCGCTGCGCACCACCGCGACGATGGAGGCCTTGGTCCTGGTACGTATCTGGGTCTCGCCCAGCCTGCGCCCGTCGAAGCGGGACCGGTCCGGGATGGACAGCTGACGGGTGGTCAGCCCGGTGAACTCCCGATGCTCCTCGCGCAGCTGCTCGACCAGTTGCGGCGCACCGAGCAGGCTGGCCAGCACCGCCGCCTCCTTCGCCGTCAGCGGTACCTGTTCGGTCTCGTCGGGGTCGTCCGGCTTGCTCACGATGAGGTCCATCGTGCCGTCGCGATGGACGATCACTCCTATCCGGCGTCGTGTATTGGTCAGCGGAAAATCCTTACGCACACCGATACCCGGCAGGGGTGTCACCTCAACGTTCACGATTCCACCCTAACGACCAGTCGTCGGCGGCCAGCCGATGGGTGACCGAATTGTCCGGATAATGTGCGCGTTTCCGCACCACAGAACGGCGCCGCGAGTTGGATTATGGTTCACCGGCCGTGGTAAGAGAGATGACATGTCCCGTACATCGCCCCGTCGCCGAGCCGCTGCATTCCGTTGCCGCGGCGACCGCGCCGTGCGAGTCCGGTGACGGCCGCCCGAGCGGTGAACCGGCTCCTCCGGCCGGGTGCGGTCACCCCGGCGGGGCAGCACGGGGGCGCCGGCGGATACCGGCACGATCTGGACGGGTTGCGCGGTGTGGCGATAGCGCTGGTCGTGGCGTTCCACATCTGGTTCGGGCGGGTCTCGGGCGGCGTGGACGTGTTCCTGGTGCTGTCCGGCTTCTTCTTCACCGGCTCGCTTTTGCGCGGGGCGGAATCCACCGGCACCGTCCGCGTCCTCCACACCGCGGGCAGGCTCGCCCGTAGATTGCTGCCCGCGCTGGTGACACTTCTGGCAGCCGTGGTCGCGGCGACCGTGCTGCTGCGTCCGTTCACCCAGTGGGGCGAGATGGCGGCGCAGACGCTGGCGTCGCTGCTGTACTACCAGAACTGGTATCTGGCGCTGTCCTGGTCGGACTATCTGGCCGCCGATCCGTCGGTGAGCCCGCTCCAGCACCTGTGGTCGATGGCCGTGCAGATGCAGTTCTACCTGCTCGCGATGCTCGTCGTGGCGTGGGCGGCGGCCCTGTGCCTGCGTTTCGCCCGCCCTGGGGCACTGCGCCCCGTGTTGGCCGTCCTGCTCGCCGCGGGCACGGTGGCCTCGTTCGTCTACGCCGCGCACGGCACCGCGGTGCAGCAGGGCTGGAATTATTACGACAGCTTCGCCCGCGCCTGGGAGTTGTCGGCCGGCGGCCTGCTGGCGATCGTGGCGCCCTGGCTTGCACCGCCGCGCCCGGTGCGGGTCGCGGCGGCCGTCCTCGGTGCGGTCACGGTGCTCGCCTGCGGATGGCTGATCGACGGCGCCGACCGGTTTCCCGGTCCCGCCGCGCTGGTGCCGGTCGGCGCCACGCTGGCGCTGATCCTCGCGGGCGGCGGCCTGACCGCCGCCGAGCAACCGCTGCCCAACCGGCTGCTCGGCGCTGCGGCGGCGGTCCGTCTCGGCGAACTGTCCTACGCGCTGTACCTGTGGCATTGGCCGATCCTGATTTTCGTCCTGGCGCGGACCGGAGCCGCGACCGCCGGACTCGGCGTCGGCTTGGGGGTCATCGGGGCATCGCTGGTGCTCGCCTATCTGACGAACCGGTTCGTCGAGGAGCCGCTGCGGATGCGGTCCGGCCGCTCGGCGCGCGAGACACCCGTCCGCCCCCGCCACACCGGCCGGCTGGTCGCGGCGCTGGGCATCGCGGTGCTCGCGGTGTCGGTCGGCGAGCAGGTGGTGACCAGGGCCAATCCGCCGCGGGCGGTGACGGCGCTGGAACCGGTGCACTATCCCGGCGCGGAGGCGCTGGTCGGCGGTGCGAGCACGCCCGAGGCCCCGATGCGTCCGACCGTGTACGAAGCGCCGGCGGACGCCGCCTACCCGTCTCGCGACGGCTGCATCGCGGACTGGGACACCCGCGATGTCATCACCTGCACCTACGGGGATGCCCACGCGCAGCGGACCCTCGCGGTGGTGGGCAGTTCGCACGCCGAGCACTGGGTACCGGCCCTGGACCTGCTCGCTCGCGAGCACGCCTTCCGGGTCGAGGTCTACCTGAAGATGGGCTGCCCGCTGACGGTGGCGGCGGAACCGATGTACAAGGGCGAAGCGAATCCGGATTGCCGCGACTGGTCGCTGGAGGTGATCGACCGCTTGGCCGTCGAACGCCCGGAGTGGGTCTTCACGACGGCGACCCGGCCGCGAGACGGCGACGGCGACGAGACTCCGGGCGACTACCTGGACGTCTGGGCCCGGCTGGCCGACCGTGGACTCAATGTGCTCGCTATCCGCGACACACCATGGCTGCGCCGCGACGGGGTGCGGTATCGAGCCATCGACTGCCTCGCCCAGCAGGGCGACCGGATCAGCTGCGGCATGCCACGCGCGGCCGCGCTGAATGCCGTCAACCCGGCGCTGGAGTTCGCCGCCTCGTTCCCCAACGTGTTCCCGGTGGATCTGTCCGACGCGCTGTGTGAACGCGACGTCTGCGCGGTCGCCGAGGGCAACATCCTCATCTATCACGACGAGCACCACCTCACCGCCAGCTATTCGCGCTCGCTCGCACCGGAACTCGGCAGGCGCTTGTCGCCGATCCTCGGCTGGTGGTGAAGCGGACTCAGTTCAGCCGCAACATATCCGACCAGGCCCGTGACCAGGGCTCATGCGGTCGCCCGCAGCGCCAGAGGGTGACTGCGCGAGTGACGCCGGGAAATCCCAGCCGGGCGTCGACGTGCCCGATCGCGCTCACCTCCCCGCAGCGTGCCAGCACATCGGCCTCGGTGCCGCCCACCCACAGCACCGTGGTCGCCGTGTCCGGCGGGGCGCCGAAGTATCCGAAACCGCGGTTCGGGCTGTACACGGCGGGCAAGCCGTATGCCGCGCGATCGACATCCAGAGCGCTTGCCTGCCAATAGGAATCGGCGATCACCACCGCCACCGCCCGTTCCTGTTCCGGCAGCGCTTCGTACGCGGATGCCACACCCGTCGCGAGCTCCGACCACCCGAATCGCCCGTACACCGCGATTTCCAGCCCCGCCTCGGCTTGGTCGGCGACCGGTTCGATGTCCGCCTCCGGACGCAGCGGCAGCGAGAACACCAGCAGTGCGGCGGAGATCGCCACCGCCGGGACGGTGAGCAGCACCCGCGAGCGCCGCATATTCTCCGTCCAGCGCACCGCGCCGGCCGCGATCAGCACCCCATAGCAGCCCGCCGCGTAGTACGGACGTCCGTTGGTCGCGATGAAGACGACCACCAGCACCAAGGGCAACAGCCCGAGAAATCGGTACGGCCGCCAGCTCTCCGCCCGCAACAGCGTCCACACGCCGTAGATCAGAAGTATGCCGCCGAGCAAGCCGGCCGAGGCGAGCGCCAGCGGCAGCCAGACAGCCCGGCCGCCGATCGTGGCCTGCTCCGCGGCGACCACACCACCCAGACGCAGCTGCGGCCAGCCGTGCGCCGCCTGCCACGCCAGGCTGGGCGCCGAGGTCAGCGCGACGACCGCGCCGCCGTACCACAGTGCGGGGCGGCGCAGCAGCTCACGCGGCCCACAGACCGCCACCCCGACCGCGAGCGCGATCCAGAAGAACGGGATCAACCACTTGACCTGCATATCCAGTGCGGTGACCAGCCCCGAGGCGAACAGCAGGCCGTCGCGGCGGGTGCGGACCCAGCGGACCACCAGCCAGCTCACCACCACCCAGAGCGCCGTGTCGATCGTGTTGGTGGCCAGCAGAGTGCCCTGCACCAGCAGGAATGGTGAGGTGGCGTAGGCGGTCGCGGTCAGCACCTGCGCCGCGCGGCCGCCGCCGAATTCCCGGGCGATCCGCGCGGACACCAGCACGGCCGCCACGGTGACCAGCACGGCCGGAAGACGCAGCGCCACCAGCGAACCCGGGGCGAGCAGGTCCATCGTCCCGGCGATCGCGGGCAGCAGCGGCCCTTGGTCGGCGTAGCCGGCCGCGAGCCTGCGCCCAGCCGCGACGAAATACAGTTCGTCACCGAAGAATCCGTACCGCCCGATGGAGACCAGCAGCGCCAGCGCGCCGAGCGCCGCCACCGCGCCCGCACCGCCGAGGGCGAACGGCGGTAGCGGGTCGCCGGAATCAGTCGGCTTCTGTCGAACATTCGGCACGTCGGTCACCTTCGCCCGCCTTCCGCGTCGCTGTGTCGAACAACCCACACAGGTGCGCCGAATAGGCGTCCATCGCGAAATCCGGTTCCCGCACGGCGCGCCCGGCCGCGCCGTCGATGGCGTCGCGGATCGACTTGGCCATCAGCAGCGGATCGAATTCGCCGAACTCCCCGGTGCGTTGTCCTTCGGTCATGATCTCGACCAGGGGGGCGATGATGTCACGTTCCCCGTCGGCGGAGGCGAATTTCGGTTTACCGTCCGCGTCCCGCAGATTCGTCACGACGTCCACCAGCGCGGCCACGTAAGTGGTGTTCGCCGCGATGAAGCCCAGGTTCGACTCGAGGTAGGCAAGCAGTCTTGCGCGCGCCCCGGCCGCCGCGCCCACCCGTGGCGCGATGTACTCCGCGGCCGAGACATACAGCTGGATGACCAGCTGCGTCATCAGATCGTCCTTGCCCTCGAAGTGGTAGGAGATGACACCCTTCGAGATTCCCGCGTGCTCCGCGATCCGCGCCAGCGAGGCGCTGGCGTACCCGACGTCGGAGATCACCTCCACCGCCGCGGCGATGATCTGCCGCCGCCGGGCCTCCTCGATGAACGACTTGCGTTGGCCGCTCGTATCAATTTCTGGCCGCATGGCCAAATTTTAGCACGAGCGGCCTACCCCCTCTTGCCTAGCGCGCGGCGGCCCGGACCGCGTCGAACGGCGCACGGTCGAAGATGATCCGGACATAGGTGATCCGCCCATCGATCACCGTGTGCCACTCCGCTCCGGGCGCGTTCGGAACCGGAACGGTCACGGTGTCGTACATCAGCAGCGCGGTGCGGTCATCGCCGAACGACGCGAGCAAGGTCGAGTCGGTGAGGATCCGGCTGAACGGTTCGAGGAAATCGCGGAACGCCGCGGCGCCCGCGATCCGCCCGGCCGGTGCGTCACAGATGATGTCGTCGGCGACGTATGTCATGGCGTTGCCGAAATCGTGTCCGGTCCAGGCGCGATAGAACGCCAGCGAGGTCCGCAGTGCGATGGGTTCCGACATTGTGTCTCCTTCCGGTGAGCATCGGCGCTTCGCCGTGCTGTAGGTAGTGACACCGGAAAGCGGCCCGATGGAACGTCCGACGACGAACTGGCACCATCGACGGCGTGCAGCAGACGACCTTGGAGCGGGCCTGCGCGGGCGACGAGTCGGCGTTTCGGATCCTCACCGATCCGTACCGGCGCGAACTGGAACTGCACTGCTACCGCCTGCTCGGCTCGTTGACCGATGCCGAGGACATGGTGCAAGAGACCTTACTGGCGGCTTGGCGCGGCCTGCCGGGGTTCCAGCAGCGGTCATCGCTGCGCTCGTGGCTGTATCGCATCGCCACCAACCGGTGCCTCAACGCGCTGCGCGACGCCCGGCGCCGAATGCCGCCCGAGCCGGTGCCACCGTTCTCGCCGCCCGAACCCACGCGCCGGGACGAGGTGCGCTGGTTGCAGCCGTACCCCGACAGCAAGCTGGACATCGCCGACCCCGCGCCCGGTCCGGAGGCCCGCTACACGGCCACCGAAGCGGTCGAGCTGGCCTTCGTCATGGGTTTGCAGCGACTCTCGCCGCGCCAAGCCGCGACCCTGGTGCTGCGCGATGTTCTCGGTTTCCCCGTCGCCGAGGTGGCCGACCTCCTCGGCGACACGCCTACCGTGGTCAAGGGACAGCTGCAACGCGCACGGGCGTCGCTCGACCGGCATCGGGGTCGCACAATTCCGCGCCGAGCCGCTCCCGACGAATACGATCTCGCACGCCGCTTCGCCTCGGCATACCTCTCGGGCGACGTCGACGGCGTGATCGCGCTGCTGACCGACGACGCGTGGCTTTCGATGCCTCCCGCGCCGCACGAGTATCAAGGCCCGGCCGCTATCGCGGAATTCCTGTCCGCTTCCTTCGCCTACAGTGGTGAGCGCCGCATCCACCTGGTGCCGACGGGCGCCAACGGCCTGCCCGCGTTCGGCGCATACCTCGACGACGCACTGCGACCGGTCGCGACTCCGGCCGGCCTGATCGTGCTCACCCCCGCGGGCAATCGCATCGGCAGGATCACCCGTTTCCACCTCGACGCTCTCTATCCGCGGTTCGGCCTGCCCGACCGCTTGCCTGCCGGCCCGCCGCCCGCGTGACCGGTGCGATCGAGCTCCGGCACGAACGGCGAAAGGGCCGCGCCTCCGAGGAGACGCGGCCCTTCCTGGTCCGGCGAACCTTTACAGGTACTGACCGGTGTTCGACTCGGTGTCGATGGCGCGGCTGGCGCTGGCGTTCTTGCCGGTGACCAGCGTGCGGATGTAGACGATCCGCTCACCCTTCTTACCCGAGATGCGGGCCCAGTCATCCGGATTCGTGGTGTTGGGCAGGTCCTCGTTCTCGGAGAACTCGTCCACGATCGAATCGTAGAGATGCTGGATGCGCAGGCCGGGGTTGCCGGTGTCGAGCACCGCCTTGATGGCGTACTTCTTGGAGCGGTCCACGATGTTCTGGATCATGGCGCCGGAGTTGAAGTCCTTGAAGTACAGGACCTCTTTGTCACCGTTGGCGTAGGTGACCTCCAGGAAGCGGTTGTCCTCGCTTTCGGCGTACATCCGGTCGACGACCCGTTCGATCATCGCGCGGATGCACAGGTTCTTGTCGCCGCCGAACTCGGCCAAGTCGTCGTCGTGCAGCGGCAGGTGCTCGGTGAGGTACTTCGAGAAGATGTCCTGCGCCGACTCCGCGTCGGGACGCTCGATCTTGATCTTCACGTCCAGGCGGCCCGGCCGCAGGATCGCCGGATCGATCATGTCCTCACGGTTGGAGGCGCCGATCACGATGACGTTCTCCAAGCCCTCGACACCATCGATCTCCGACAGCAGCTGGGGCACCACCGTGGTCTCGACGTCCGAGGAGACGCCCGAGCCGCGGGTGCGGAAGATCGAGTCCATCTCGTCGAAGAACACGATCACCGGCGTGCCCTCGGACGCCTTCTCGCGGGCCCGCTGGAAGATGATCCGGATGTGGCGCTCGGTCTCGCCCACGAACTTGTTCAGCAGCTCGGGACCCTTGATGTTCAGGAAGTAGGACTTGGCTTCCTTGGCATCCTCACCGCGCGCCTCGGCGATCTTCTTGGCCAGCGAGTTGGCCACCGCCTTGGCGATGAGCGTCTTGCCGCAACCGGGGGGACCGTAGAGCAGCACACCCTTCGGCGGACGCAGCGCGTACTCGCGGAAGAGGTCCTTGTGCAGGAAGGGCAGCTCCACCGCGTCGCGGATCTGCTCGATCTGCCTGCCGAGACCACCGATGTCGCCGTAGTCGACGTCGGGCACCTCCTCCAGCACGAGGTCCTCGACCTCGGCCTTGGGAATGCGCTCGAAGGCGAATCCGGCCTTCGTGTCCACCAGGAGCGAGTCGCCCGGCCGCAGCTTGCGAATGGGGGAATCGGGGTCGTCCAGGTCGTCCATCTCGGCGACCTTCGCCAGCGGGCCTGCCAGCCACACCACGCGCTCCTCGTCGGCATGGCCGACGACCAAGGCGCGACGTCCGTCGTCGAGGATCTCCCGGAGGGTGCCGATCTCGCCGACCGCGTCGTAGTGCCCGGCCTCGACGACCGTGAGCGCCTCGTTGAGGCGGACGGTCTGACCGTATTCGAGCGTCGAGGTCTCGATGTTCGGTGAACACGTCAACCGCATCTTGCGACCCGAAGTGAACACGTCGACCGTCTGATCGTCGTACACACCGATCAGAATGCCGTATCCGCTCGGCGGCTGACCCAGCCGATCGACCTCCTCGCGGAGCGCCACCAACTGCTGGCGCGCTTCCTTGAGGGTGTCCATCAGCTTCGTGTTGCGAATGGTCAGCGAATCGATGCGGGCTTCCAATTCCCGTGTGCGATCCGGCGAGTCGGCGAGTTGCCTTCGGAGTGCAGCCGCTTCGGCGCGTACCGCCTCGAGCTCTCTCCAGGCCGCCGAATCCGAATTCTCGATGGGGCTCATGTGCTGCTCCTCCCAGTCCCGGTCTATCAACGCTACCGGGCGCGACCCGTTCTCGCTTTCCGACATGGTTTCGTGGTGATCACATCTGGGCCGCGATCGGCGGCCGGACCACCATGTTAGCCTGCCCTAACCCGACCCTGGCGAGCCTGCTCGCCGCCCGAGCCGAAAGGTTGCCACCATGCTCCTTCCCGCGAGAACCCTGCGTGTTTCCCTTGCCACCGCCGCCGCGGCGCTGGCCATCTCCGGCGCGTTGGCGGCGTGCGGCTCCGACGAGGACTCTTCCACCAGTGCGGCGACCTCCGCCACCATCAGCGCCGCCGCGTCGGGTACCCATGATCACGGTGACCATGCGGCCGGCGCGCCGACCGCCGAGACCTTGCAGGCGATGCTGGTCAGGCTCGCCGATCCGAATGTACCCACCGCGGAGAAGTCCAAGCTGATCGTCAACGGTGACAAGCGCACCGCGAACATCGACCAGATGAACGCCGGCCTGCAGGGCTACACGCTGACCTTCGCCGTCGCCGACCTCACCACCCAGGGCAACACCGCGAACGCGCAGGTGACCATCAGCTCGCCGCACGGCGCCGCTCCGGCCGTCCCGCTGACCTGGGAAAACGTCGACGGCACCTGGAAGCTGTCGGACGCGAGCGGCTGTCTGCTGCTCGGCTTCGCGCAAGCGCCCTGCGTCCCGGCCTGAGTCCGGCGCGCCGATCACCCCGTCGCGCCCTGCCGCGCTCAGCCCTTCGACGGCCTGCGCTGCGGCTTGGGCGTGACGGTGCCCTCGGCGAGCCTGCGGGCGCTGACCAGGAAGGCGGTGTGACCCTGCATGCGATGCTCGGGCCGCACGGCCAGGCCGACCACGTGCCACGGGCGCACCAGCGACTCCCAGGAGCGCGGCTCGGTCCAGCACTCCTGCTCGCGCAGCGCTTCGACCACCTTGGACAGCTGCGTCACGGTGGCCACGTAGACGATCAGCACGCCGCCGGGCACCAGCGCCTTCGACACCGCCGGTAGCGCGTCCCACGGCGCGAGCATGTCCAGCACGGCGCGGTCGACCGGCTCCCCGGTGTAGTCGGCCACGTCGCCGATGGTCAGCGACCAGTTCGCCGGGCGCTCGCCGAAGAACGTCTCCACGTTGCGGACCGCGTGCTCGGCGTGGTCGGCGCGGATCTCGTAGGATACCACCTGCCCCTGCGGCCCGACCGCCCGCAGCAGCGAGCAGGTCAGCGCACCGGACCCCGCGCCTGCCTCGAGCACGCGGGCCCCGGGGAACACGTCGCCCTCGTGCACGATCTGCGCGGCGTCCTTGGGGTAGATCACCGCGGCCCCGCGCGGCATGGACAGCACGTAGTCGATCAGCAGCGGACGCAGCGCGAGGTAGGGCGTGCCGTTGGTGGAGTGCACCACGCTGCCCTCGTCGGCGCCGATCAGGCTGTCGTGCTTGATCCCGCCGCGATGGGTGTGGAACTCCTTGCCCGGCTCCAAGACCACCGTGTACAGGCGCCCCTTGGCATCGGTCAGCTGCACCCGGTCACCGATGGTGAATGGCCCGGTCCGTCTGGCCGTCATGAATCTCCGTTCCGCTGGTTGGAATCCGCGCTGTCCGGCACCGGCGTGTCGGTACCGCGGGATAGCCTGCCAGGTATGTGCTCGCCCGTGTCCACGCCCCCTGCCGACGACGCGCGGACCTCCGAGCCCGACGCGACGGCGAGCCGCGCCCGGCCCGCGCTGTCGCCTTCCCGGGCAATGGATTTCAAACAGTGTCCGCTGAAATACCGTTTCCGGGCAATCGATCGGATACCGGAGCAGCCGTCGGTGCACGCGGTGCGCGGCACGGTGGTCCACGCGGTGCTGGAGGATCTCTACGGGCTGCCCGCGGCCGAGCGGGTTCCCGAGCGCGCCGAGGCCCTGGTCCCCGCGGCGTGGGCGCGGGTGCGCGCCGAGCAGCCGGAGGTCGCGGAGCTGATCGCCGGCGAGCAGCTCGACGTCTTCCTCGGCGAGGTGCGCGCACTGGTGGGCCGTTACTACCGGCTGGAGGATCCGACGCGTTTCGACCCGGAATCGCGCGAGGCGCGGGTGGAGGTCGAACTCGCCGACGGCGCGCTGCTACGCGGCTTCGTCGACCGGATCGACATCGCGCCGAGCGGCGCCCTGCGCGTCGTCGATTACAAGACCGGTCGCGTCCCGGGGCCGACGCACGAGACCAAGGCGCTGTTCCAGCTGAAGTTCTACGCGCTGGTGGTCCTGCGCACCCGCGGCCTGGTGCCAGCCCAGCTACGGCTGATCTACCTGGCCGACGAGCAGATCCTCACCTACGCCCCCGACGAGCAGGAGCTGCTGCGCTTCGAGCGCACGCTCTCCGCGCTGTGGGCGGCCATCTTGGAGGCCGGCCGCACCGGAGACTTCCCGCCGAACACCGGCCGGATGTGCTCGTACTGCGACTACAAGCCGCTGTGCCCGGCGTTCGGCGGCACGCCACCCCCCTACCCCGGCTGGCCGAGCGGCGGCGCGGCCGAGTCCCCGGACGAGACCCTGGCCGACGCCGTCTCGGACTGACCGGCTAGTGGCCCCGCGCGGCCACGAGGAAGTCCAAGGACGTGCCGCGCTCGCCCAGCACGACGACCGCCCCGATCAGGACCGCCACCAGCACCGCGTCGCCGGTGATGATCAGCAGGTTCCGCAGTCGCGTCCACGTGGGGCCCCGTTCGGTGACTCCGCGCGCCGCTGCCGGGGCGGTCGCTCGCCTGCCCGGACTCGTCTCGGTCTTCTCGTCGTCGATGCTTTCCGGCACGCCGGACAGTCTTCCCGATCGGCCGCGGAGTCTCCGAGCCGAACCGCACATTCGGTCGAGGAAACATTCCGGCCGCCCGATCCCGGAGCGCGGGATCGGGCGACATCGAATGCCGGTTCTCGGCCGCACGCTCGTCGGCGGACAGCGAATGTCAGACGGTGAAGTTATGGAACAGCAACAACGAAAGCCCCAGCCCGACAGCGAGATTCACGATAGCCGCCGACCCGAACACCACCACCGGCCGCCACCCCGCTTCCCGCAGGCCGCGCAGCGAGAACTCCAAGCCGATGGAGACGAACGCGAAGATCAGGAACCAGGTGCGCAGATCGTTGACGATCGCGATATGCGCCGCGCCCGACTTCTTGTCCGCCGACTGCAGGTACAGCGTGCCGATGATCGACGCGGCGATGAAGCCGAGCACGAACTTCGGGAACCGCTCCCAGAACTGCCGCGCCGACGGCCGCGCCGCTCCCGGCCTGCGCTCGACGCGCAGCGTGAAGTACGCGGTCAGCGCGATCGCGACGACGCCGATCAGGGCGTTCTGCGTGGTCTTGACGATGGTGGCGATCTGCAGGGCCTTCTCCCCCGCGATCGCGCCGGAGGCCGCGACCGCCGCCGTGGTGTCGATATTGCCGCCGATCCAGGCGCCCGCGACCGCGTCGGACAACCCGAGCACTCCCGCCAGCCAGGGCAGCAGGAAGATCGAGGGCAGCGCGAAGACGATCACCAGCGAGGCCGCGTAGGCGATCTGCTCACGCCGGGCCTGCACCGCGCCCGCCGCGGCGATCGCCGCGCTGACGCCGCAGATCGACACCGCCGAGGACAGCAGCGCACGCAGTTTGTCGTCCAGCCCCAGGCGTCCGCCCAGCCACCAGGTGAAGCCGAACACCGCCGTGATCAGTAGCAGCGCTTGGAGAATCGACGGTCCCGCCGCGGTGACCAAAATCTTCAGATTGATCGACGCGCCGAGCAGCACCACGCCGGTCTTGATGAAGAACTCGGTGCGGAAACCCGCCGAAAGACGGTCGCGCAGAGCCAGTTTGGTCAGCACCACGTTGCCGATCAAGCCGAGTGCGATGGCGTACACCGGGAATTCGATCGACTTGGCGACCCGCTGGAACGGCGTGTCCACCGACCACCGCGGGACGTGCGTCTCGAAGTACCGGGTGAGGGCGCCGAGCACGATCACGACGACGATGCCGGCCGCGATGGCGCCGGCTGTCGGACGGGGGACCGCCTGCAGCGCTTCGGTTTCCGAGGATGGCACCTCGGCGCGTCCCGCCGCCGGCCTGTTCTCGGTCAGGGCGTTCGGTTCGTTCGCCGCTCCGGCGCCGGTCTCGGCCATCACGGCACCAGCCAGTCCGGAATCGCGCCGAGCAGGACCAGCGCGATCAGCACCAGCCCGGCGATGGCCGCCAGCCAATCCTCGTTCCAGGTGAAGGTGCTGCCCGACTGTTCCTCGGGTGGTGACTGTGACACGGGGACTCCTTGCGTTTCCTCATCGAGAGGCCGCACGGTAGCAACACGCGGTCACAGCGCACACCGATTGCGCTCAGCCTGAGCGGATCAGCCGTATCGGACGAACCCGGCGTTCAGAATGCGCGGCAGGAGCGAATGTCGGTGGCCAGGATGGCTTTGGCGCCCAGATCGGCCAGTTGGTCCATCAGCTCGTTGCTCTGTTTGCGCGGAACGAGCGCCCGCACGGCCATCCAGCCGGTATCGGCCAGCGGCGCGACGGTGGGCGACTCCAATCCGGGGGTGATGACGAACGCCTCGTCGAGCAGTTCCTTCGGGCAGTCGTAGTCCAGCATGACGTACTGCTGGGCGAAGACCACGCCCTGGATCCGGGCGACGAGCTGGTTGCGCGCCCGGTCGCTCTGGTCGGCGTCCTTGCGTTCGACCAGCACACCCTCCGAATCGCACAGCGATTCGCCGAAGGCCACCAGATTGTGCTGGCGCAGCGTGCGCCCCGAGCCGACGACATCGGCGATCGCGTCGGCGACGCCGAGCTGGATGGAGATCTCCACCGCGCCGTCGAGGCGGATCACCTCGGCCTCGATGCCCCGGCGGCGCAGATCGCTCAGCACCAGGTTCGGGTAGGAGGTGGCGATCCGCTTGTCGTAGAGGTCCTCGACCTTCCACTCCCGCCCGGCGGGGGCGGCGTAGCGGAAGGTGGAGCGGCCGAACCCGAGGGCGAGTCGTTCCTGCACCGGCGCGCCGGAATCCAGCGCGAGATCACGTCCGGTGATCCCGAGATCGAGTTCTCCGGAGCCGACGTAGATGGCGATGTCCTTGGGCCGCAGGAAGAAGAACTCGACCTGGTTGGCCGGGTCGAGAACGGTCAGATCACGCGAATCGGTGCGCTTGCGGTAGCCCGCTTCCGCGAGGATCGAGACGGCGGATTCGGACAGGGCGCCTTTGTTGGGAACTGCGACGCGCAGCATGGGAGGAGTCCTTTCGGAAGGAGAAACGGGGTGTCGGACGGCCGTCACAGATGTCGGTACACGTCCTCGAGCTTCAGCCCGCGGCCCACCATCAGCACTTGCACCCAATACAGCAGCTGGGAGATCTCCTCGGCGAGCGACTCGTCGCTCTCGTGTTCGGCGGCCAGCCATACCTCACCGGCCTCCTCGAGCACCTTCTTACCCTGGGTATGCACGCCGGCGTCCAGCGCGGCAACGGTTCCGGACCCCTCGGGGCGGTTGACCGCACGATCCTGCAGCTCGGCGAACAGGGATTCGAAGTTCTTCACGATGAGCCATTGTTTCAGACCCGGATGCGGGCCCGTTGCTCCGGCCCACGATGGCCCGGAACGGCGACCGCCCGGCTCCTCCGCCCCGGGCGGGGCGCGGAGGAACCGGGCGGACGGCGCCTAGTTCGCGGCGAGCAACGCCTGCAGATCGGCGACCGCCGTGCGGAGGTGGTCGGCGAAGGCGTGCATCTGGTCGGCGACCGGCTTCGGGGTGGCCAGATAGAGATTCCAGCGGTCCGGCAGCAGCACGTAGGCGATGCCGATGCACCGGGAGCTGGTGGAGCCGAAACCGAAGTAGCGGATGTTGACCGACGGCGCCGAGCTGGTGCTCAGGTAGTCGTCGCGCATGATCGTCCAGCCCGGGCTGTCGTAGAGCGGGATCGGGTCGGTGACGCCCAGCTCCGCGCCGCGACGGCGCTGGATCCACTGCAGCTCCCACAGATGCTGCTCGGGGGCGGCCCCGGTCTGGCACTGCTTGGCCCGTTCCACGTGCGCGGCCGCCGCCGTCCGCGCCGCGGCGAGCCGGGCCTCGGCGCCCGTGTCCGGGTCCTGCATCGCGTCCACGAAGGCGATCATCTCCGGGGTGACCACCCGCATGGCCTCGGTGCGGCCGTTGCGGTACTGCCTGGTCGCGATGGACTCGTAGGTGGCGCCGGTGAGCCCCTTGCTGCGCCGATGGGCCAGCTGGTAGCTCAGTTGCGCGAACGCGTCCGGGGAGATGCCCAGCGCCTTGGCCGCGGCGGTACCGAAATCCGGGAACGACAGCGTCTGGGTGGCGTTCTCCGCGGCGTACCGGGCGAAGGCGGCGCCCGCCGCCGCGATATCGCCGCGCTGCGCCTCGTCCAGCACGAACTCGATCGGCTCCACCGCGGGCAGTCCTTGCGCTTGCGCGCCGGAGCGGGTGGCGTGTTCCTGCACCGGGGTCTCCAGCAGGGCGTCCACGAACGAGAGGATCGTGGTGCCGTCGAGTCCGCAGTGTTCGACGTTGATGCCCGCCTGGCCGTCGTCGAAGACGATGAAGGACACCGATTTGTCGAACCACCGGTTCGCGCTGTCACCGTGCAGCAGCTCGTCGCAGGCGTGCAGTTCGTCGCGCGGGGCGAAGTCCTCGAGGCAGACGGCGAACAGCGCGGTCTCGATGGTGTCCAGCGCCGCGGCGTTCGCCGGTTCGGCCAGCAACCGCTGCCTGCTCTGCGCCCACTCCGCGCGGGCCTTGGTGGTGAGCTGCCCGACGGCGGTGTCGGGGCGCGCCGGGCGGGCGCCGGCCTTCAGCACCGCGCGCAGCCCGTCGGCGAGATCCTCCGGCGAGTACGGCGCTCCGTCCGGTCCGATCACGTCCATCCGGAACGGGCTGCCGTGGAAGAACACCACGATGTGCCGGGCCTGCGAGGGGCCCGGCCATTCCTCGCTGTAGGGGACCCGCACAGTGTCCTGCTCCACACCGGGGATCCTGGTCTCGGAGAACAGGTACTTGTTCTGCCACATGGACAGTTGCTGTCCGCGCTGGGTCACCGGCGGGACGGTCTCCTGGTCCAGCGCCAGCTTGTAGTCCACGGCGGCGGAGATGATGCCCGCCGCGCGGTCCACCTGGGTGGCGGCGGTGGAGGCGGCCAGGGCGGTGTCGTCCCGGAACAGGAAGAAGAAGTTCGCGTTGAGGGCGATCCGGTCCCGCCTGCCCAGGTACCGCGACGGCCAGAACAGGTCCAGCCAGCTGCCGACCCCGGGCGTCGCGTCGTACTCCGCGAGCGCCGCGTGCAGCGTGTGCCCCGGCCCGTCGGGTCGCAGCAGGTCGTCGACCGCCGCCCGGGTGGCGGCGAGTTCGTCGGCGGTCAGCAGCGGCTCGCACCACTGCAGGAACCGCCCACAGCTGTCCTCCAGCGTCGGCAGGGGCACCCGGGGCAGGTGGTCGTCGGCGGCGAAGGTGCGTTCGGTCAATGCGAGTCCTCGGTGTCGGCGTGATGTTTCGGCAGCGGCCTGGACACGTACAGGTTGGCATACAACCATCCCTGGTCTTCCCGGCCGGTCGTGTCGATTCCGTTGGCGGACAGGGTGTTCAGCACCTGCGCCTGCTCGGCCGGTGAGGCGAACCTGCGTTGCTCGTACAACCCCGGCGCCTGCTCGGTCCGGTAGCCGAGCGCGGCGAGTTCCGCCTCGATCGGTGCGAAGTCGAACATGCGCAATACGAAGTGTGCCATCCACGGCCGCCTGCGCGGGTGCGCGGTGGCCACGCGAGTCAAGGTCTTCTCGGTGACGTAGCCGATACAGCCGGTGGAGACGACCAGATCGGCGGTCGCCAGCAGGGCGCGCTGTTCGTCGGTCGGTTCGCCGGACTCCAGGTCGGCGTGCACCACGTCGTGCAGGAGCCCGGCCTCCCGCGCGTAGTCGAGGGCGGGGTGGGAGGCGTCCATGCCGAGGAAGCGCACGTCGTCGGTCGCGGCCCGCGCCGCGACGCGGGCCAGGTCGCGCCGGATCAAACCGGCCCGATCGATGTCGGCCACGGCGTAGTGCTCGGCCAGTTCGCCGATCGTGGTGTCGAAACGCAACAGCGCCGCGTTCACGCCGTAGGAGCAGCCGATGTCGAGCACGGTCGGCACGGCGACCCGCGCGGAGGCGCGGAACTCCCGAATCTGCTGCTGGAAGAACGGTTTCGCCAGTTCCGGAATGCGGTAGTCCAGATCGGACATACGCGCGTAGTACGCGCGCGGATCGGGGCGGTCGTAGATGTCGTCGAAAGACGCTTTCCCGGTGGTGTGTAACGGCACTGGCACTGTCGGTCCTCTCGGGTCGAGCTCGGTCAGTCGAGCCGTTCGGCTCAGTCGAGCAGTCGATCGCCCCGCACGGCAGCGGCCGCGGCAGCTAGGTGGTCGGGAAGCACGCGGCCGAACAACTGCCGGGTACGTTCCACCGTGCCGACCATTCCGGGACGATCGGTGTAGGCGAAAATGGCCGAATGACGCTGGCGCGCACCGCCCACGGGTGAGACGCGGTGCAACGAGAAGCGACCCTGGAACAGCTGCAGGTCGCCCGGGCGCAGTTCGAGCCGCTGGACGAAACGCTCGCCGTTGCCGGTCAGCACGGCGCGGACGTCGTCGAGGTTTTCCGCCTCGGGCGTGCGGATACCGGGGCAGTACTCGAAGACGCCACCGTCCTCGGCGGGCTGGGTCAGCATCGAGACGGTGAATTCGTTCGTGTCGAAATGCCAGGGATGCGACATACCCGGCGCCACGACATTGAGGCACAGTCCGGCGAGCGGATCGGCGAACTCGTGCAAATCGGCCAATCCGAAGCAGTCGGCGACGAACCGCTGGAACAGTTCGTCGATGTAGAGCCGGTGGATCAGCGCGTCGGCGGGGATGCGGTCGCGCGGTACGAAGGCGTTACCCCGCTCCAGCACGATCCGGCCCGGATGATTCTCCGGCAGTTCGGCGTCCAGGGGAATGTTGTAGGCGTTGACCCGCTCGACCTCGTAGTGCGCGTGCGGAGCCATCAGCTCGCCCTGCGTCCGCAGGGTCTCGGCGAGTTCCGGGCGGACGAACCCGCGCAACACGGTGCAGCCGGTGTCGGCCAGTTCGGCACGGGCGCGCCGAACCGTTTCTCGCAGCGCGGGCCCGTCCGGATCCGCCAGGGGATACTGTGCGATATCTACGATCTCGTCGAGTACGCCCAACGCTGCCATGGCGTCATTTTGGTGGACCCGTCGCCGACACGCCCGGGATTCGGCGAGATTGCCGGTGATCACGGTCACACCTACTATCAGCGCGCACTCCCGTTGCGGCACAGTAACTCTCGGTACACATCCGCCCGCAGCGGGGCGGCGGGCGTTCGCCCGAACAGCTCAACGACGTACGCGCAGAGCGTGTTCGAGATCCTCGACGGTCAACCCGATCAGCGAATCCCGGAACACCCGTCCCGGCGCGTGCGGCACCGGGATCTCGCACGGGACCACCATCAGCGCGCAGCCCGCGGCCTGTGCCGCACGGGCGCCGGTGGGCGAGTCCTCCACCGCCACACAGTGTTCCGGATCGAGTCCGAGTAGTTCGGCGGCGCGCAGGTAGACATCCGGCTCCGGCTTGCCGTGCGCCACCTCGTCGCCGCAGACCGAGACGTCGAAGAAGTCGCGCCCCAGGGTGTCGAGACCGAATTCCGTGAGCGACCGCTTGGTATTGGTGACGAGCGCACTGGACAACCCCGCCGCGCGAACCATGGCCAGTGCGTCCTTCGCACCCGGCCGCCACGGGATGGGGCCGGTCATCAATTCTGTCACCCGCCGTTCCAGGAACTCCCCCGCCGCCCGCAGTGAGTCGGGTGTGGGCGCGATGCCGAGGCCGGTGAACATGATCCGCAGAGCGTTCGGGCCCGACGCCCCGATCAGCGCGTGCCGGATCGCGTCGGTCATCTCGCGGCCGTGCTCACGCGCCAGTTCCCGCACCGCGACGTCCCAGAGTTTCTCCGAGTCCAGCAGCGTGCCGTCCATGTCCCAGAGCACTCCGGCCAGTCGCGCTGTCACGTTCGGTCCTTCTCCTAGATCTCGTCCATGTCATCGGCATGCTCGGCGGGCCGTCCGCGACCCACCGCGAAGTGGGCCCACGAACCGTACCGCCGGGCGAAGCCCCGCTCACCCGTGCAGCCGGATGGACCGGGTACTGCCCAGCGTTCGTCCATCGTGCCGCGTGGGCGGAGGCAGCCGCCCGAAGCGCACCGTCGGGCGCGCCTCCGCGCCGAGCCCGAGCAAGGGCCGAGGCGGCGCCCGATCGGTGCGGTTACGCCGAAGTCGCACACAGCGGGCACCGACCGCGGAGAGGAACCGGTCTAGGTGCCCGACGCGGCGATCTGCAGCTTGGCACTGTCCCCGACGACCTCGATCCATCGGTTCTCAGAGGTCGTCGTGCCGTTCTTCAGGGTATAGGTCAGCGCGACCACCGCCCGGTTCGCACCGTTCTGCGTGACCGAGCCCACGCTCACCGAGCGGATGGAGCCCCAGAAGTTCACGTAGGAGTCGTAACCGGTCTTCGACTGGTATGCAGGGGCGAGCTGTGTCCAGGCGCCGGACACGTTGGCGGGCAGCATGCCGTAATAACCCTGGATGAACGAGGCGATCCGGTCGGGCGTGGGCGGCCCGGACGGGGCGGTCGTCGCGGTGGCGGTGGGGCCGGTGGTGGTCTGGGCAGGGCTCGACGTGGTGGGCTGGGGCGTGGTTCCGGGCGGCGGGGTGGTGCTCGGTGCGGGGTTCGTCGTCTGCGCCGGCGGGGTGGCTCCCGGTGCGGGCGGGGGCGGCGGCGCTCCCGCGGATGTGGGCGCGGGCCCGGGCACGGGAGCGGGCACCGGGGAGGAGGACGCCTGAGCCGGGGGTTGGGCGGAAGCTCGAGCCGGGGCCTGTCGCGGCTCCGATCCGGCCGTGTCGGCCGATGACGGCGCGTTCTCGGGCGCCCCGGCGGCCGGAGGCACTGCCGACGACGTCGCCGCGTCGCCACCCTCGCTGTCGACGGTGGTCAGCGTCGCGATGATGGCGACCAGGATCAGCACCCCGACCACCGCGGCGACTTCCACGGCGATCAGCCGACCGCGCTGCCTGCCCCGCAGAACGCCCGGCAACGTCCCCGCCCGCCCGGGCCGCCTCGGTGCCGGCGGCGGCGTGACCGATTGCGGCGGGAACGGACTCGGCCCGGCGAAGGGCACGACAGCGGTGACCTCGTTGTCCACCGGCTGCTCCGGCGATACGGCAGCGGCTTGGCCGGGCAGGACGGTCGTCGCCGTGGCGGGGGCGGGAATCACCTTGGTCACCGGCACGGGCAATTGTGGATCCCGGCCGGCCGCAACGGCTTCGAGGACCGCTTTCGCCTCCCGCATGGTCGGGCGGTCGGCGACGGACGGAGCGAGCAGGTACATCAGCACCGGCCCCAGCGGGCCCGCGGACTCGGGTGGCGGGATCTCCGCCCCCGCGACCGCGTGCAGTAGGGCGAGCGGGTTGTCACCCTCGCCGAAGGGCGGGGTGCCCTGCACCGCCGCGTACAACGTCGAACCGAGGGCGAAGACGTCGGAAGCCGGTTCCGGATCCTCGCCGCGCGCCACCTCCGGCGACAGATAGGCCGGCGTCCCGGCGAGGAAGCCGGTGGCCGTGACCGTCACGTCGCCGACCGCGCGGGATATGCCGAAATCGGTGATCTTGACCGTGCCGTTGTCGGCGACCAGCAGGTTCGCCGGCTTCACGTCCCGGTGCATGATCCCCGCGTCGTGCGCGGCGGCCAGGGCGCTCGCCGCTTGCGCGCCGATCTCGGCGACCTCGATCGGCGGCAGCGTGCGATTGCCCGACAGTTTGGTCGCCAGGCTCGGCGCGTCCATGTACTCCATGACCAACCAGGGCTGGCCGTCCTCCTCGGCCACGTCGAACACGGTGATGGCATTCGGATGGTGCAGCCGGGCGGCGATCCGCCCCTCCCGCATGGCACGTCGCTTGGCCTCCAGCGCCGCCGACCCGGACAGCCCGGGACCGAGCAACACCTGTTTGACCGCGACGGTGCGCTGCAACCGGACATCGGTCGCTCGCCAGACCACACCCATGGCGCCGGTGCCGATCGGATCCGTGAGCCGGTACCGTCCCGCGATCAATCGATCCGCCGTCATGGTGGTGTGCCTCTCCTACTCACGCGCCTAGCCGTTTCGCACTCCGCGCGTAAGCCCGCCGAGAACTCCGAAGGCGTGCGCGCCGAGGTGCTTCGCACCACTGAGCAGGGAAGCGAACGCATCCGCCGACTGCCCCGGATGCAGTTACAACGCCTTCGACAATGGCACATCCACCCGACAGACATCCACCTCCCCGCGCGGGCCTGGGCGATCGCCCAGGTCAACACCGCGCGCCCGCGCGCCGTGACGCGCCGACGCGCACCCGATTCGCGCGAGAACCGACATCCGGCCAGGTAGCAAAGGCCCTTGGCGCGAGAGCATTTCGCTATGGCTCGCGGTGCCCCGAGCGCCTACGCGTTGAAGTACTTCGCCTCCGGATGCAGCAGCACGAACGCGTCGGTGGACTGCTCCGGATGCAGCTGCAGCTCCTCCGACAGCACCACGCCGATACGATCGGCCTCGAGCAGGTCGACCAGCTTGGCGCGGTCCTCCAGGTCGGGGCAGGCGCCGTAGCCGAAGGAGTAACGCGCGCCGCGGTAACCGAGCTTGAAGTACTCCAGCACGTCCGCCGGGTCGGATTCGGCGACCGCGTGGCCGTCGAGCACCAGTTCCTCGCGGATGCGCCGGTGCCAGTACTCGGCGAGCGCCTCGGTGAGCTGGACGCCGATGCCGTGCACCTCCAGGTAGTCGCGGTAGCTGTCGCCCGCGAACAGTTCGTTGGCGAAGTCGGCGATCGGCTGCCCCATGGTGACCAGCTGGAACGGCAGGACGTCGACCTGACCGGTCGTGCGGGCGTAGTCCCGGGAACGGATGAAGTCGGCGATGCACAGGAAACGGTCGCGCTGCTGACGCGGGAAGGTGAACCGGTACCGTTCCGGCGCGTCGGGCTCCGGTTCGGTGAGCACGATGACGTCGTCGCCTTCGGACACCGCGGGGAAGTAGCCGTACACCACCGCGGCGTGCTGCAACACGCCTTCGGTGCTCAACCGGTCCAGCCAGGCGCGCAGGCGCGGCCTGCCCTCGGTTTCCACCAGTTCCTCGTAGCTCGGTCCGTCGCCGCTGCGCTGCCCGCGCAGGCCCCACTGGCCCAGGAACAGCGCCCGCTCGTCCAGCAGACCCGAGTACTCGTGCAGGGCAAGACCTTTCACCAGCCGCGTGCCCCAGAACGGCGGCACCGGCACCGGCAGGTCGGCCGCGACGTCGGAGCGTTCGGGCACCACGACGGGCACCTCGGCCGCCCGGCGCTCCGCCGCGATCCGCTTGGAGCGCTCGTGGCGCGCTTTGCGCTCGGCGGCCCGCTCCCGCTCGGCGACGGCTTCCGGGCTGTCCGGGTCCGCTGCGCCGCCGCGCTTGCGGGTCATGATGTCGTCCATCAGCCGCAGGCCCTCGAACGCGTCGCGCGCGTAGTGCACGTCGCCCTCGTACACCGCGGTGAGATCGTTCTCCACGTACGACCGGGTGAGGGCCGCGCCGCCGAGCAGCACGGGGAACTGCTCGGCCACGCCCCTGGAGTTGAGTTCCTCGAGGTTCTCCTTCATCACCACCGTCGACTTCACCAGCAGGCCGGACATGCCGATGACGTCGGCCTTCTTGTCCACCGCCGCGTCCAGGATGGTGGCGATCGGCTGCTTGATGCCGAGATTGACCACCTCGTAGCCGTTGTTCGACAGGATGATGTCCACCAGGTTCTTGCCGATGTCGTGCACGTCGCCCTTGACGGTGGCCAGCACGATGCGGCCCTTGCCGCTGTCGTCGGTGGCCTCCATGTGCGGCTCCAGGTACGCCACGGCGGCCTTCATCACCTCGGCGGACTGCAACACGAACGGCAGCTGCATCTGACCGGAGCCGAACAGCTCACCGACCGTTTTCATCCCGGCGAGCAGGGTCTCGTTGATGATCCGCAGCGGCGGCACCTCGGTCATGGCCGCGTCGAGGTCGGCGTCCATCCCCGCTCGTTCACCGTCGACGATCCGCCGCTCCAGCCGCTCGAACAGCGGCAGCGCGGCCAGTTCCTCCGCCCGCGACGCCTTCGACGAGGAGGTGGAGACGCCTTCGAACAGCGCCATCAGCTTCTGCAGCGGGTCGTAGTCCTCGGCGCGGCGGTCGTACACCAGATCCAGCGCGGTTTCGCGCTGCTCGTCGGGGATCCGGCTGATCGGGAGGATCTTCGAGGCGTGCACGATCGCGGAGTCCAGACCGGCCTGGACGCATTCGTGCATGAAGACCGAATTGAGCACCTGCCGGGCCGCCGGGTTGAGACCGAAGGAGATGTTGGACAGACCCAAGGTGGTCTGCACCCGGGGATGGCGGCGCTTGAGCTCGCGGATGGCCTCGATGGTCTCCAGCCCGTCGCGGCGCGACTCCTCCTGGCCGGTGCCGAGGGTGAAGGTGAGCGTGTCGATGATGATGTCGCTCTCCGACAGCCCCCAGTTGCCCGTGATGTCGGCGATCAACCGCTCGGCGATCTCCACCTTCTTCGCCGCGGTGCGGGCCTGGCCCTCCTCGTCGATGGTCAGCGCCACCACCGCGGCGCCGTGCTCGGCGACCAGCCGCATGGTCTGCTGGAAACGCGAATCGGGGCCGGCGCCGTCCTCGTAGTTGACCGAGTTGACCGCGCAACGCCCGCCGAGATGTTCCAGCCCGGCCTGCAACACCGGGGCCTCGGTTGAGTCGAGCATGATCGGCAGCGTCGAGGCAGTGGCCAGCCGGGCGGCCAGCTCCCTCATGTCGCGGGTGCCGTCCCGGCCGACGTAGTCGACGCACAGATCGAGCATGTGCGCGCCGTCGCGGGTCTGGTCCTTGGCGATGTCCAGGCACTTCTGCCAGTCCTCGGCCAGCATGGCATCGCGGAAGGCCTTGGAGCCGTTGGCGTTCGTGCGCTCGCCGATCATCAGGACCGAGGCGTCCTGTTCGAACGGCACCGCGGTGTACATGCTGGACACGCTCGGCTCGTGCACCGGCTTGCGCCGCTCGGCGATCGGCGGCAGGGCCTGCTCGACCTCGCGCACCGCGGCGGTGACCTGACGGATGTGCTCGGGCGTTGTCCCGCAGCAGCCGCCGACCAGGGCCAGCCCGAACTCGGTGACGAACCCGCGCAGCGCGACCGCGAGCTCCTCGGGCGTGAGCGGATACTCCGCCCCGTGGGCCCCGAGCACCGGCAGCCCGGCGTTCGGCATCACCGAGACCGGCACCTGCGCGTGCCGGGACAGGTGGCGCAGGTGCTCGCTCATCTCGTCCGGGCCGGTCGCGCAGTTCAGGCCGATCATGTCGATGCCGAGCGGCTCCAGCGCCGTCAGCGCCGCGCCGATCTCGCTGCCCACCAGCATCGTGCCGGTGGTCTCCACCGTGACGTGGGTGATGATCGGGATCCGGCGGCCCAGCTTCGCCATCGCGCGCCTGCTGCCGGTCACCGCCGCCTTCACCTGGAGCAGGTCCTGGCAGGTCTCGATGAGGATGGCGTCGGCGCCGCCGTCCAGCATGCCGAGGGCCGCCTCGGCGTAGGCGTCGCGCAGCGCGGCGAACGGGGCGTGACCGAGCGTGGGCAGCTTGGTGCCCGGCCCCATCGAACCGAGCACGTACCGTGGCGTACCGTCGGCGGACGGACCCATCTCGTCGGCGACCTCGCGGGCCAGCCTGGTTCCGCGTTCGGACAGGTCGCGGATCCGGTCGGCGATGTCGTAGTCGGCGAGGTTGGGCAGATTGCAGCCGAAGGTGTTGGTCTCGACCGCGTCGGCGCCCGCTTCGAAATAGGCGCGGTGGATGTCGCGCAGGACGTCGGGGCGGGTGTCGTTGAGGATCTCGTTACAGCCCTCCAACCCGCGGAAATCGTCCAGGGTCAGATCAGCCGCTTGCAGCATGGTGCCCATCGCACCGTCGCCGATGACGACACGGCGGCGCAGCGTGTCGAGTAGCGTGGTGTCGAACTCGGCGGGGATGGACGCAGACATGCGCTCCAGCGTAGTGGGCAGGGGGGACGTTCCAGCCCACCGCGTCGAGGCTCGGTGGCCTGGACCACACGCCCGGTGCGACGCCGCCGCATCCGCTCGCGGAAACACGCCACCCGGTCCGGCCGTCATACGACACGCCATATCGCCGCACGCCGTAGGCTGACCGAGTGAACGCCAGTGAAACTCCCGATCCGGAACTGCCGACGTTGCGGGATCCGGTACTGGTCGCCGCCTTCGAGGGGTGGAACGACGCCGGTGACGCGGCCAGCGGCGCCGTCGAGCATCTGGAACTGATCTGGGACGCCGAACCGTTGGCCGAACTCGACTCCGAGGACTACTACGACTATCAGGTCAACCGGCCGACCGTGCGTCAGGTGGACGGGGTGACCAGGGAAATCCAGTGGCCGTCGACGATGCTGTCGGTCTGCTCGCCGCCCGGAAGCGACCGCGACGTGGTGCTGCTGCGCGGCATCGAACCGAACATGCGCTGGCGCAGCTTCTGCGGCGACCTGCTGGAGTTCATCGAGCAGCTCGGGGTGCAGACGGTGGTCATTCTCGGCGCGTTGCTGGCGGACACTCCGCATACCAGACCGGTGCCGGTGACCGGCTCGGCCTACAGCAAGGAGGCGGCCGAGCGGTTCAACCTGGAACAGACCCGCTACGAGGGCCCCACCGGGATCACCGGTGTGCTGCAGGACCAGTGCGTGAAGGCGGGCGTCCCGGCGGTGTCGTTCTGGGCCGCCGTCCCGCACTACGTCTCCCAGCCGCCCAATCCGAAGGCGACCATCGCGCTGCTGCATCGGGTGGAGGAGGTGCTCGACATCGAAGTGCCGCTGGGTGAGCTGCCCAAGCAGGCGGAGGACTGGGAGACCGCGGTCAACGAGATGACCGTGGGCGACGAGGAGATCAGCGAGTACGTGCGCTCGCTGGAGGAGCGTGGGGACGCGGCGGCCGACGTGAACGAGGCGATGGCCAAGATCGACGGCGACGCCATCGCGGCGGAATTCGAGAAGTACCTGCGCAGACGCGGTCCGGGCAGCTTCGGACTCTGATCGGCGGCGCGGCGGCGCGTTCCGGGCGGACGACCGTTCACCGGAAGTTCGCCACGGGGCCACCTTCGGGCCGGGGAACGGCCGCCTCCTACACTTTCGCCGGTGACCGTCCATCCGATCGTCGAGCGTCTGCGCACCTTCGACGAGCGGATCGCCGTCCGGCGCCCCGACCGTGCGGACACGGACGGCGCCGTGCCCGAATCCGCGCGGCAGGTCACTTACGCTCGGCTCGCGGCGCTGGTCGAGGGTTACGCGGCCGAGCTGGGCCCGGCCCGCCGCCTCGTCGCGCTGGCCGCGCGCAATGACCTCGCCTCGCTCGTCGCATATCTCGGAGCGCTCAGCGCCGGCTGCGTCGTGTTGCTCACCGAGCAGATCACTGAGGAGTTGCGGGATGCGTACGATCCGGACGTTCTCATCGAAGGAGGCCGCGCGCGCGTGGTGCGGGAGCGCTCGGCGCATCGTCTGCATCCGGATCTCGCCCTGCTGCTGAGCACCTCGGGGTCCACCGGGTCGCCCAAGCTCGTCCGGCTCTCGGCGACGAACCTGCGCGCCAACGCCGCGGCCATCGCCGAGTACCTGGCCATCGGCCCGGAGGACTGCGCGGCCACCACCCTGCCGATGTTCTACTGCTACGGCCTGTCGGTGGTGCACAGTCATCTGTTGCACGGGGCGAGCCTCCTACTCACCGACCGGTCGGTACTGGATACGGAATTCTGGCGCGTGTTCCGGGAGTGCCGCGCAACGTCTTTCGCCGCGGTTCCCTACACCATCGATCTGCTCGACCGCATCGGTTTCGCTCGCATGACCCTGCCGCACCTGCGCTACGTCACCCAGGCCGGCGGCAGGCTGGCGCCGCGGCGAGTGCGCGAATACGCCGAACTCGGCCGGGCGAACGGCTGGGACTTCGTCGTCATGTACGGCCAGACCGAGGCCACCGCCCGCATGGCGTACCTGCCCGCGCATCTGGCGAGCGCGCATCCCGACTGCATCGGGATACCGATCCCCGGCGGCGAATTCACCCTCGAGCCGATCAAGGAAGCCGACGAGGGGGACGAACCGCGCGAACTGGTCTATCACGGCGCCAATGTGATGATGGGCTACGCGAAGTCGGCCGCAGACCTCGCACTCGGTCGCACGCTCGACGCCCTGCGCACCGGCGACCTGGCCCGGCGCACACCGGAGGGCTTGTACCAGGTGGTCGGCAGGCGCAGCCGCTTCGCCAAGATCTTCGGATTGCGCATCGATCTGGAGCGGCTCGAATCCGGGCTGGCGGCGGCCGGTTTCACGGCGTGTTGCGCCGACGACGACACGCACTTGGTCGTCGCGGTGGAGACTCCTCGGTCCGATCCGACCGAAATCGCCGCGCGCCTGTCCGGCCTGCCCGCCGCCGCGATCCGGATCCGCTCGGTCGAGCGAATGCCACGGCTACCGAATGGCAAACCCGACTATCCCGCGATCCGGCGGCTGAACGGATCCGTGCCGCAGGTGCGTGACATCCGCACCCTCTACGCCACCACCCTGGGCATCGACCCCGCGCAGATCCACGCGGACAGCACGTTCGTCGATCTCGGCGGGAATTCGCTGACCTACGTAACCACCGCGGCACGACTGGAGCGAACACTCGGCGGCCTGCCCACCGACTGGCCGAACACCTCCGTAGCGGACTTGGAGCGGATACCGGAGGGCCGCAGCAGGTTCGGACGGGCGCTCGACACCGGAACGCTGCTGCGCGCGATCGGCATCGTGCTGATCGTGAGCGCGCACGCCGGAGTGTTCGTGCGGTGGGGCGCGGCGCACGTGCTGCTCGGTGTGGCCGGATTCAACTTCGCACGGTTCGCCGTGACCGCGGCGCCACCCGCCGCGCGGTTGCGGCACACGCTGCGCGCCGCGGGCTCCATCGCGGCGCCCACGGCGCTCTGGGTCGCGCTGACGCTGCCCTTCAGCGACTACTACGGGTGGCAGAATGTCCTGTTGCTGAACAAGATTCTCGGCCCGCACGACAGCGCCACCGCCGGGCACCTGTGGTTTCTCGAGGTACTCGTGTACTTCATGCCGGCCGCCGCGCTGCTGATCCGGATCCCCGTGGTGGACCGATGGCAACGCGCCGAGCCATTCTGGTTCGCGATGGCGCTGGTCGCGATATGTCTCGTGTTCCGATACCAGGCGTTCGGTCTGTATTCGCCGAAGGACATCCCGTTCTCCCCGCTGGCGGTGTGGCTCTTCGCGCTCGGTTGGGCGGCGGCGAAGGCGACGTCGATGTGGCAGCGGATGACGGTGAGTGCCGTCGTACTGATCGCGGTGCCCGGATATTTCGGCGTTCCCGAGCGGGAGCGACTGATCATGGCGGGCTTGCTCGCACTGGTGTGGTTGTCCGCGGTCCGGGTTCCCGCCGTCGTCGCCGTCTGCGCGGCGGTGCTGGCCGACGGATCGCTGTTCGTCTATCTGCTGCACTGGCAGGTGTACCCGCTGTTCGAACAGCACCGGCTCGCGGGGCTGCTCGCTTCCCTGGCAGCGGGTGTGGTAGCGAGCGGTACGGTTACCTGGCTGCGACGCTGGGGAGCCGTGCGGTATCGGGCAATTCGGTCGCGGCGGTCAGCTCTCCACGGTCCACACCCGCGCCGCCGCCTCCTGGGCCAGTTTGGCGATCAGGATGTCGCGCGGAATCGTCTGACCGGCAAAGTGATCGAGTGAGGGAACCACCACATGATGCGCGTCCGCGCGCTTGAGTTCCGCTGTGAGTTCGGCGAAAGCCGTCCCGTCGCCGCCGGTCGATTCATGGAATGTTGCGGCGAAGCACAGCCCTTCCTCGCGGGCGAGGCTGCTCATCGCGGCCTCGAGCTCCTTGCTTTGGCCATCGGCCAGATCGTCACGCAAGTATCCATAGATCAACGCTTCCACCCGAACCTCCGTTGGATTGGGATCGCTGTTCTCTTATGTGGATCCACCCGTTTTACGGGGTATTTGCGCTTCGTGCAAGAGCAGATGTACTTGCAATTGCTCTTACAGGAGGGGCTGGCTAACTTCTGGCGCCATGACCAGCATGCACAATGCGGCGGCGCGAATGTAGCTGTCAACACACGGACATCTGCCTGCCCTCTTGGGGCCACCAAACGTTAACTGGTGCGATACTACAGACGTGGCCGCTACCGACGATCGACCCGTCTGGGCTGTCCGAATGCGCTCCGAGCGTGACGCGAGGGGGTGGTCGCAAGCCGACGCTGTTCGCGTGATGCGTGGAAAGTCTTCGCACAACCTGCCGACCGACAGTACTCTCCTACGTAATTGGCGCCGTTGGGAATCGGGCGAATCACGCCCCGACGACTTCTACGCGCCCATCATCGCCGCCACCTTCGACACGGTGCCTGCGGCGTTGTTCCCCAAGACCAGACCGAACCGGGACGACGAATTGCTCTCGGCGACGGGCATGGACACGCTCGAGTTCATCGGACGACTGCGCATGTCCGATGTGTCCTCGGTGACGCTGGAGGCCATCCGCATCACCGCGGAACGCCTGTGCTGCGAATACTCCTACGCCGACCCGCACGACCTGCACGCCGAGGGCACGGCGTGGCTGCGCAGGATCACCTCGTTGCTGGACGGTCGCCTGACCCTGGCCCAGCACCGCGAAATCCTCGTTCTCGCCGGATGGGTCGCGCTGCTGGTCGGCTGCGTGGACTACGACCTCGGCAGGCGCACCGCCGCCGAGGCGACCCGCCGCGCCGCCCAATCGCTGGCGCAGGAGGCGGAGAACGTCGAGATCGCCGCGTGGACGGCGGAAATGACCGCGTGGTTCGCGCTGACCCAGGGTAACTACCGCGGCGTCATCGAGACCGTTCAGCCGACGCTGGAAGTAAGCCAGCACCTGCGCGTCGGCGTCCAGCTCGCCGCCCAGCGCGCCAAAGCCTGGGCCAGGCTCGGCAATACGCGCGAGGTGGAGACTGCGCTGGACGAGGGTCGAGCTATCTTGGAGCGACTCGAACATCCGGCGAATCTGGACAACCACTTCGTGATCGATGCGAACAAGTTCGATTTCTACGCGATGGACTGCTGCCGCGTCGCGGGCGAGGATCGGCTCGCCGAAAGCTACGCGCGCGAAGTGATTCGCAACGCGACCCGTCCCGACGGCACGGTGCGCAACCCGATGCGGGTCTCCGAGGCACACCTGACGCTGGCCGTGGTCGCGGTGCGCGACCGCGACCTGGAGCTGGCGGTGGCCGAGGGCATGCGCGCGTTCGCGGGCAGCAGGCGCTCCCTGCCCTCGCTGATGTGGATCGCGGGCGAAGTGGCGCGCGAGATCATCGAGCGTTTTCCCGGCGACCCGCGCACGCGCGCGTATCTGGACCAGATGCGTTCGATGTCCGTCGAATGAGCCGGCCCGCTCCGCGACCGCGGCGAACGGTGCCGAACCGGACGCGGCCACGCCGGACACCGGAACGTCGTGCGGGCGGCGATCAGCCCGCTACTACCCTGTTCCCGGTGACCGACTCCGCTGACAGCTGCGCCGATACCCGCTGGGACGACCGGCTGCGGCTGTTCTCCTTCGCCACCGCCGAGCGGCGCGCCGACTACCTGCGGGTGCTGCGCGCGTTCGACAGTGCGCGCGCGGCGTACGTGGTGCTGCTGCATGCCGACGACGTCGCGGAGTGGATCGGACGCAACGGGAATTCGCTGCGGACGCCCGATCTGGTAGCTACGAACCAACCGGTCGCGATCGCCGGTGGTGCGAAGCACGCCGGGGAATCGCGAAGGTCCGCAGGCACGCACGAAGGTGGCCGGCCGGAACCGGAGACCGACGCGCCGGACCGATTTCCGGAGACCAGCGGCCCGGCGGCGGGCCCACGTCTGACGGCCGCCGAGATCGGTCCGCTGCTCGACCAGCTGCACCAGTGGGGCGTGCTGGAGCGCAGTTACGACGGAACCCGCGCCGCGACGCTGGCCGAATACCGCAACCGGCACTACGTATACCAGTTCTCCCAGGCCGGATTCCAGGCATACCGGGCGGTCGCCGGTGTGCTCAGCGCGCGCCTCGACGAGGCCTCGTTGTCGCGCTTGGTCCTGCCGGAGTTGCTGGCCGATCTGCACACCTTGGCCGAGGCCAACCGGGCGGGCGACGCCGAACGCGTCTACCGCACGCTGCGCCGCCTCGACACCGCGCTGTCCGACCTTGCCGCCCGCGCGGCGCACTTCTATCTGGGGCTCGGCGACCTGGTTCGCACCACCGAGATCACCCCCGAATCGTTTCTCGCGCACAAGGACGCGCTTTTGGCGCACATGCGTGAGTTCAGCCTCGACCTGGCCCGGTTCACCCCGCGGCTGGCGGCCGCGATCGCCGAGATCGAGGAGACCGGCGTCGAGGACCTGATCGTCCGCGCGGCCCGTTGCGACGAACGAGTGCTGTTGGGCATCGAGGAACGCCGGTCGGATTGGCAGGCCAGGTGGGATGGACTGCGGACCTGGTTCGTCGCGTCCGGCGGCGGAGAGCCCGCGGGCACCACGGAGGCCGAGCGGCTGCGCGAGGCCACCATGAGCGCCATCGCCGCGGTGCTGTCGTTGCTGCGCCGGGTCACCGAGACGCGGCGCGGCGGGGTCAGCAGGGAGTCGGCGCTACGGCATCTGGCGGGCTGGTTCACCGCGGCGCCGAGCGCGGACAGCGCCCACGCGCTGTTCGACGCGGTGTTCGGGCTGGGCAAGCCGCGGCACCTGGCGATGGAACACCCCGACGCCGACGTGATCCCGGCGATCCGATCCTGGTGGGACGCACCGCCGTTGGAGATCTCACGCACGCTCGCCGAGACCGGGCGCCCGCCCTCGGCGGGTGCGCCCGCTCGCATCCACCGCAACGACGCCGGTATCCGCCGTCTGCGCGAGGCACAATTGGACGCGCAGCGGGCCCGCGCCGAGGCCGCCCGGTCACTGGCTTCCGGCGACGTGCACGAACGGGTGCTGGACGAACGGGAAACCGAAGTGCTGCTGCGGTTGCTGGACGCCGCGTCGACCGCGTGGGTTCCGGTGCGCGGCCGGGTGGCGGGCACCACCGGTTCCGACAGCGGCGTCACCCTGACGGTGTCCGAGCACGACGGCCCGACCGTCGTGCGCACCACCCGCGGGCTGCTGCGGTTGAACAACCGGGCGCTGAAGATCGAGCAGACGACCGGAGCCCGGTCGCGCCCGCGCGGGGAGCGCCGCTGATGCACGGACGCACCATCGATGCACTCGCGCTGGACAATTATCAACGCGCGGCCCGGGTCATTTTGGCCAACCACCTGGTGACCCGCACCTACCCGGACCGCATCGCGCTGCCGCTGATCCGGCGCTGGGCCACCGAGCTGCGCGAGGACCTCGCCGAATTGTTCGGCTATCGGCTCGAAGTCACCGAGACGACGGCACGCGTCTTCCCGGTACTGGACCGCCTCGACGCGAGCAGGCCCGCACGCACGCCCGCCGAGCGCGTCTTCGACCGCCGTCGCTACGCCTACCTGGCGCTCGCGCTCGCCGCACTGGGGCGGGCCGGGGACCAGATCACGTTGTCGGAGCTGGCCGATCAGGTCGCGGCCTACGCGAGCCGGGTGGACGGCCTGGAGCTGGCCACCGACCGGGCCGCCGACCGCGACGCGTTCGTCGACGCGGTGGGCTGGCTGACCGCGCGCGGCGCGCTCGCCTTGGCCGACGGTGACGCGGGCGGGTGGGCCAGCGATCCGGATGCCGGTGAGGCGCTCTACGACATCGACCGGCCGGTGGTCTTCGCGTTGTTCCGGCCGCCGCGGGCATTGCAGCATCTGCACAGCGTGCGTGGGTTGCTCGGCGAGGAGGCCACGGGCACCACCGTTTCCGCCCCCGGGACGGCCGGCGCCGAGATCGCGCGCCGGGTACGCAGGGCGCTGGTGGAACAGCCGGTGGTGTACGCCGAGGACCTCGCGCCCGAAGAGCGCCCCGCCCTCGCCCAGGAGCGGCTGGTCGCGGAGGTCGAGCTGTTCACCGGGCTGCGCGCCGAACGCCGTGCCGAAGGGGTCGCGCTGATCGACACCTCGGGGCGACTGTCGGACGTCCGTTTTCCGGGGACCGGTACGCTCGCGCAGGTCGCTTTGCTGCTGGCCGGTGAGATCGCCGACCGGGTATTGGATATCGACCACCCGTTGCCGCGACGCCACCCCGTCGCGGAGCCGGATGCGGCGCTGGCCGACCAGCTCGATGAAGCCATCCCCGAATCCACGGTGTTCGCACCGCTGGCCGAGACGCGTGCACCGGCGGCGCCCGCCGACGATCTCGATCCCCCGGATGACTTCCAGGGACAGGAGGACCGGCCCACGCCCGGCTATCCGCTGATCGAGCGGACCTGGCTGCGCGAGACGGTGCGGGCACTGGCCGACCGGTACGGCACGACCTTCGCCGCGCAGTGGCAGGCCGACGTCGGGCGCCTCACCACCGAGGTGGTGGCCCTGCTGGAACGACTACGGCTGGTCCGGATGATCGAGGAGGGACTGCTCGTGCTGCCTGCACTGGCCCGCTACCGTGGCGCGGTCGTGACGGTCCGCAGCAAGCGGGCCGCGGAACTGTTCGTCACCGCGGCCGACACCTACGGGCCCGACGGTACCGGCACGGAAGGGAACTGAGGGATGTCGCTCATTCACGGCGGAGTGCGGTTCACCCCGACCCGCGCCGGGATCGTCAACCTGTGGGACTACCGCGACCAGGAGTTCTGTTTCGCGGACGGCAGATTGGTGCTGCGCGGGCCGAACGGGTCGGGCAAGACCAAAGCGCTGGAGGTGCTGTTCCCGTTCGTGCTGGACGGCCGGATCGAGCCGCGCAGGCTCAATCCGTTCGCCGGCGAGGAACGCACGATGAAGTCGAATCTGCTCTACCGCAAGCAGGACTCGGCCTATTCCTATGTCTGGATGGAATTCGCGCGCGGTCGCTGGGAGGACCCCGAGGCGGTCACCGTCGGCATCGGCATGCGCGCCACTCGTTCCTCGGACAAGGTGACCCGCTGGTATTTCGTCGCCGACGGACGGGTCGGCGTCGATTTCTCCCTGATCGGCCCGGACGACCGGCCGTTCACCCGTAAACAACTCGCCGAGCAGATCGGCACCGACTCGATCGTCGACCGGCCGGTGGACTATCGCAACGCCATCGACGCGCGCATGTTCGGACTCGGCACGCAGCGCTACGACCAGCTGATCAATCTGATCCTCACACTCCGGCGCCCGCAGCTGGCCAAGAACCTGGACCCGCGGGGGCTGTCGCAGGCGCTCACCGACGGCCTGCGCCCGCTCGACGAGCAACTGATCCTGGACGCCGCCCGGTCGTTCAGCGATATGGAGGAGGTCGGGCGCACCCTGGAGGGTTTGGTGCACGCTGACACCGCGACACGGGCGTTTGTCGAGGTGTACCGCAAATACCTTGCCGTTCAAGCGAAGACGGACGTCGACCAGGTCCGTGTGCGGCTGGACGCGGTGACCCACGCCGGTACGGCGCTGTTCGCCGCCACGGCCCTGCGTGAGCGCAGGGACACCGAGCGCGCCGCCGCCGAGGCCCGCGCCGAGGATGCCGACCGCGCCTACGAGCAGGCCCTCGCCGATCGGGAGAACCTCCAGCGCTCCAGCGCCTACGAGGGCAAACAGCAGCTCGACGACCTGGCCGACGCGGTGCGGCGCCTGGAGACCTCGGCGGGTGTGCACGCCGACAAGGCGCTCAAGGCCCGCCAGACCCTGGACCAGCGGGCCGTGGAGGCCGAACGCGCGCGAACCGCGGTGCGCACCGCCGCGGCCGCGCTCGCCCGCGGCGAGGACGACCTGCGCGGCGCCGCGCAGGAGGCGGGGATCGCGTGGGCGCCGCTGCCGGAATCGATCCGGGCCGAGCAGCTCACCGCGGCGGTGCGCGGGCACGCCGAGGAACGCGACGCCGACGTGCGTGCGGTCCGCAAGGCGGTGGGGGCGATGGAGACCGCCGCCGCCGAACGCACCAGGGCCGAACGGCTGTCCGAGCGCGCGAACGAGCTGCGTGACGCGGCCGCGGCGGAGGTCGCGCACGCCGAAGCGAAGGTCGCGTTGACCCGCTCCGAGGCCGCGGCCGCGTTGCGCGCCTGGTGGGACGAGCACAACGAGGTCTACACCCCGGTGCGCGCAGGTCTCTTCGAGGCGCTGAATTCGGCTCTGGCCGAGGCCGGTTCGGATGCGCCGACCATCGGCGAGGTGCTGGCCGAGCGCACCGAGCCGCTGCTCGAGGAGATTCGCGGCCGCCGCCAGGACGCACGCGCCCGCGTGGCCGCCGCGGCGGCGCGCGGCAGTGAGCTGAGCGCCGAACATGAACGGGTGACGGCCCGGCGAGACGACGCGCCACCGGCATTCGCGGGCCGCCGCGGCCGGACCGGCGACCGGCCCGGCGCCCCGCTGTGGCGGCTGGTGCGCTTCGCGGACGGCGTGACGCCCGAGTCCGCGGCGGGCATCGAGGCCGCCCTGCACGCCGCGAATCTGCTGGACGCCTGGGTCTGCCCGGAGGGCGAGTTGCCGCCGGACTACGACTCCGATCAGTTCCTGGTTCCACTGCCCGCGCCGGAGCGCCCGAACGGTCGCACACTGGCCGACGTGCTGGTCATAGAGGATGATTCCGACACCCTGACGGTGCCGCGGCAGGTCGTCGCCGACGTGCTCGCCTCCATCGCCCTGCACGGGGGCGCGGGAGAGCCGAGCGGGCCGGTGACGATCGGAGCGGACGGCGGGTTCCGGCAAGGCGTGCAGATCGGCAGGCACCGCAAGACCGACGCCGAATTCATCGGCGCCACCGCGCGGGCCAGGCGCCGCGAGCTCCGCTCGGCCGAGTTGGCCGCGGCTGTGGCGGCCGCGGACGAGGACCGGCGCGCCGCCGAACAGCAGGAGGCCGCCGCCACAGCCGAACTCGCGCGAATCTCCGCCGCCGCCAAAGCGCTTCCGCGCCCGAGCACGGTGACCACGGCCTTGCGCGCGGTATCCGAAGCCGCAGGCGTGCTGCGATCGCGGGCGGAGGCCGCCGCCCACGCCGAGCGCGATCTCGACCGAGCGGTCGCGGAACTGTCCGCCGCGGACAAGAAGCTGCGCGCCGCCGCCGCCACCCACCGCACGCCGCGCACGGCCCAGGAGATCGACGCCCTCGCCGCCGCCATCCGGCACTTCGAGAACACCGGCACGGGACTGCTGCGGTTGCGCGGCGACCACGAGCGGGAACGGGAGCGCGAACGCGAGGCCGCCGACCGCTTGACCGAGGCCGCCGACCTGGCCGAGGCGTTCACGGAAGAGGCCGAGGCCGCGCGCACCGGCTACCAGGAACAACTGCGCAAGCTGGAGACCCTGCGCGATGCCCTCGGCGCGGGCGCGGCCGATATCGATCGCGACCTGGAACAGGCCCGGCAGCGGATCGACGCGACCAAGTCCGAGCAGAAAGCCGCCCGCAAGGCCGCCAACCAGGCCATCGAGGCGGTCGGCGACGCCGAGGCCGCCTACCGGACCGCGCACGAGTCCCTCGCCACCGCACTCACCGAAGTGCTGGCGGAGGTTCGAGCTCTCGCGCCCTACGCTCGACCGGATCTGCTGAGGTTGCTCGGCGCGGCGCCCGAGGGCCGCTGGCCCAGCAGCGACGCGGCGTGGTCGACGCCCGAGCAACTGCTGTACCGGATCTCGACGGCGGGACCGGAGGCGCCACCGCGCGTCCTGCCCGACGAAGTCCACGCGCTGTTCGACAGCCTCACCGCGGCGACCGCGTCGGTGCGCGCGGGCGAGGCGACGCGCAAGTCCACGCGCACGGCGGTGACCGCGGCGTTGCAGGAATTCGACGCCGCGCTCGCCGGTTCGGGCCGCGATTACCGGCTGCAATGGGACGCCGCCGACGGCCTCACCGTCGTCCAGGTGCACGACGAGCACGGGGTCTCCGCGCTGGCCGACTTCGCCACCCGCATCGACGCCGCGCGCCGCGACCAGGAACTTCTGCTGACCGACGCCGAGCGCCGCATCCTGGAGGATGCGCTGCTGACCGGCCTGGCCCAGCAGATCCACGAACGCACGAGCGACGCACGCGATCTCATCGCCAGGATGGGCGCGGAGATGAAGCAGCGACGGATGTCCTCGGGCAACACCATCGGCGTGCACTGGGTGCTCGCCGACAGCCTGTCCGACGCGGCGCGGGCGATGTGCAAGCTGCTGGACCGGGATGCCTCGGCGCTGACAGCGGAGGACCTGGCGGCGATCCGGGCGCACTTCGCCGCCGAGATCCGGGCCGCGCGGGCCGCGCACCCGGAACGCTCCTACCCCGAGATCCTGGCCGCGACGCTGGATTACCGCACCTGGCGGGTGTTCTCGTTCACCTTGATCTCCGCCGACGGCAGCGAGGACAAACTCACCGTGGCCAGGCACAGCGCGCTCTCGGGCGGGGAGCAGTCGGTGTCGTTGCACCTTCCGCTGTTCGCCGCGGCGCACGTCATGCTCGATTCGGCCGACCCGCAGGCCCCGCGCCTGCTGGCGCTGGACGAGGCGTTCGCGGGCGTCGACGACAACGGCCGCAGTGAATTGCTCGGGTTGAGCGTGCAATTCGACCTCGATCTCTTCATGACCGGCTACGACCTGTGGATCACCTATCCACACGTCCCGGCGTGCGCGCACTACGACTTGGCGCACGCGGCGGCCGAGAACACCGTCAGCGCGACATTGCTGGTGTGGGACAGCGGCGATTTGCTCGCCGAACACGACGGAACCGACCTCACCGCCGCGCTCGGCTCGCCCGATCGCCGCCGGGTACCCACCACGATCGAAGGCGGCCTGGAACTCACGCCGGTGACTTAGCCGTCCGGGATCACCGAGCGGCGGCGATCAGGCCGTTGTTTCGCGGCGGGCCGCGTCGAGCAAGGTGTCCAGCAGGCCGGGAAAGCGGGCGTCCAGATCATCGCGACGCAGGGACAGCAGCAGTTCCCGGCCGGAGGGCCGCTGCCAGATCACTCCGGCATCGCGCAGCACCCGCCAGTGGTGGGTCAGGTTCGACTTGGCGACGTCCGGCAGCACCGAGCCGCAGGTGTGCTCGCCGCCGTCGGCCAGTATCCGCACCACCCGAAGCCGCAGCGGATTACCCAGGGCGGTGAGCACATTCGTCAGCTGGATCTGCGCTCGCTCGGGATGTGCCGCGATCACGCGAACCAGGTTAGCGCGACAGTTGACATACAGTCGAACTGTACGTGAGTATTCGTACAATTAGATGATCTCTGGGAGGTTCTCATGGGCGCCGGCATCGATCGCTTCGACGGCAAGATCGCCTTGATCACCGGTGGATCGAGCGGCATGGGTCTGGCCACCGCACGACGCCTGCTCACCGAAGGCGCGCACGTGGTCATCACCGGCCGCGACAAGGGCCGCCTCGACGCCGCGGCCGCGGAGCTCGGTGGCGCCGACCGCGTTCTCGCGGTGGCCGGTGACGCGGCCGACCTCGGCGATCTCGACACGCTCGTCTCGGCCGTGGCGCAACGGCACGGACGGCTGGACGTCGTCTTCGCGAACGCGGGCATCGCGGCGTTCCAGCCGACCGAGACCATCACCGAAGCCGAGTTCGACCGCGTGGTGGACACCAACTTCAAAGGGGTGTTCTTCACCATCCAGAAGACCCTCCCCCTGGTGGCGGAGCACGGGGCGATCGTCGTCAACGCCTCGTGGGCGCTGCATCGCGGGGTACCGGGCGCGTCCCTCTACTCGGCGACCAAGGCGGCCGTGCACAATTTGGCGCGCAGCCTCGCCGCCGAACTGGCGCCCCGAGGCATCCGGGTGAATTCCGTCAGTCCCGGCTACATCGCGACGCCGTCGTTCCGCGCGAACGTCTCCGCCGAGGCGCAGGCCGCGATCAGTGCCACGGTGGCGGCGGGGCGCGTCGGCACCGCCGAGAACGTGGCCGACGCCGTCGCCTTCCTCGCGTCCGGCGAGGCGTCGTATATCAACGGGCAGGACCTGCTCGTCGACGGAGGCCTGATCACCGCCGCTCCCGACCCGATGGTCTAGCGCGCCCGGCCGGCCGGGTGGCGTCGGCGCGCCCTCGCGGCCGGCGTCATCGGCAATCAGTCCGGCACGGTGGCCGACATGAACCCGCCGGTTACCGCACGCTGGCGTCGGGCAGCATGGGCGGGCACGGCGCGCCGGGCACCGTCTGCAACTCGAAGTGCCAATACTCGTTCTCGAACGTCCGGCACAGCCCCCATCGGTAGCCGTTCACCTCGAGCCACCGCGCGCCCTGTTGCGGACCGACATCGATCGCCTGGCCGGAGACGTGGGTGGACTCCTCCGGCGGCAGCACCCACCGGCGCGCGTCGTCCGGACCGTAGGTCGCCACACCGTCCTCCCACAGCGCCTGCTGCTCGGCGGGCGTCCGGTATCCGGACGTGATGGACAGGGGCACACCCTGCGCGTGCGCCTCGCGTTCGGCGAGGGTGTACGCGAGCGCCAGCGGGGGATCGAGCCCGTCGGTCCCCGCCGCCGACCCGACCGACCCCCGCTGCTCGATGACCGCGGCGGCGTCGGCCTGCGCCTGCCCGGCCTGCGTACCGGTCGCGACCAGCGCGGGTAGCGCCACCGATAGACCGACCAGCATCCGACTCCGACCAGCGATCCCAAACACCATGCGCCGATGCTATCGCCTGCGGTCACCTATGCCGGATATGCCCCGATCGCAGGGACGGCCACGTGCGGCACGGGCGAGGACCGTATCGAGCGCCGCGACCCGAAGGTGGGCCCGCGGCATTTCCCGCGGCGGGCAGGGACGTCTCTTCGCGGCGATCACCGTACGCCTGCGAGTACGCGGCCCGACGCGACGCGCGCACTCCCCCGCGAGTCCGCTCCACAGGATGCGGCCGTCGTGTGGACAACTCTCAGCGAATTCCACAGAAAACTCCACACCTTGGGATAATAGTGATCTGATATGTCCGTTATGCGGCCAATTTCCCTCAGTGAGCAAACATTTCGCCCGGCTTGGAAGGCGCGCTGTCCACAATCTATTCCAGTGCTGTGGATCACATCCGATCCAGCAGAGCTACCACACCCGAAATGCCGGAATCCGTGGGAGTTTCGAGTGATTTGCGCCGTCTCGTGGTCGGCGGGGTCGTCGAGTTCCGGCCGTTGAAAAGAACTTTCGCGAAGCGATGTGTCCCTTTCGGCCCGTATGTCGCGCCTCCCCCGGCGCCGAACTCGACCACACGGCAACGCACTCCGCGCAGTCGCGGGCAGCCCGCGCGCGGCGAACACCACTGCGTCGCAAACACAGTGCGGGCGGCTGTCGACTCCTGTCGTCAGCCGCCCGCGAATAGTGGGTGATCCAGATGTAGGGAATTTCACATTCCATCCCCACTATGTGGAGACCGAGTGCCTCGGACAATCCGGCCGAACTACGCGTACGGCGGACTGTTCAGCGCGCTCGAACGCCACGGCGGCGCACCCATCCGCGCGCGTCCTCGGCGAATCGATTCCGCCGCTTGCTTGTTGCGCGCGATCCGTTCCAGGATCTCGCCGTCGTGCGCCCGGGCGTACGCGAGCGCGAGCCTGATCTTGCCCGTGTTCAGGTTCGACTTCGCACTGAGCACGGCGATCCGGCGTTCCGCAGGGCCGCCCAATTCGCGCAGGCGCGCAACGACTTCCCAGATCTCCGGGCCCGCGGCGAGCGCGGCACGGCGATCGTCGAGCGGACCGCGGAAGACGATCCCGGGGTGTTCGAGTTGGTCGACGCCCTCACGGATCAGCCGGTCGAGCAGTGCGGCACAGCTGGTTCCCTCTCGGGCAGCGCGATCGGCCAACCGGAGGGCGGCCGACTCGGTGATACACAACGCCGTCGGTACTGGTCTGGACGTGCTCATAGCTCTCCTCGACCTGCATCGGTGCCGGAATCAACGGTGTACTTCGCTAAGCGTGCCCGCTGCGGCGATGCCGAGAACCCGGTGATCGGCAGGACATCGGCGTGTCCGCGGCCTGCCGCATCCGGGTCGAGGAAGAAGTCAGACGCGCTCTTTCGAGCGGGTGCGCACGCGCAGCGCGATCGGCTTCTGCGTCTCGGCGAAAAAGTCGTTGCCCTTGTCGTCGACGACGATGAACGCCGGGAAGTCTTCGACCTCGATCTTCCAGACGGCTTCCATGCCCAGTTCGGGGTACTCGAGCACCTCGACCGACTTGATGCAGTCCAGTGCCAGCCGGGCGGCAGGTCCGCCGATCGAACCGAGGTAGAAGCCGCCGTGCTCCTTGCACGCCTTGGTGACCTGCGCGGACCGGTTGCCCTTGGCCAGCATGACGAACGAGCCGCCCGCGGCCTGGAACTGGTCGACGTAGGAGTCCATCCGGCCCGCGGTGGTCGGGCCGAAGGAACCGGACGCGTAGCCCTCCGGCGTCTTGGCCGGGCCCGCGTAGTAGACGGCCATGTCGCGCAGATAGTCCGGCATCCGCTCGCCCGCGTCGAGCCGCTCCTTGATCTTGGCATGCGCGATGTCGCGGGCGACGACCAGCGGACCACTCAGCGAAAGCCGGGTCTTGACCGGATATTTGGACAATTCGGCGCGGATCTCGTCCATCGGCCGGTTCAGGTCGATGCGCACCACGTCGCCGCCCAGGATGGCATCGGTCTGTTCGGGCAGGTATTGCGCGGGCTCGCGCTCGAGCTGTTCCAGGAACACGCCCTCGGCGGTGATCTTGGCCAGCGCCTGCCGGTCCGCCGAGCAGGACACCGCGATGGCGACCGGGCAGCTGGCGCCGTGCCGGGGCAGGCGAACGACGCGCACGTCGTGGCAGAAGTACTTGCCGCCGAACTGCGCGCCGATGCCGAAGGACTGGGTCAGCTTGAAGACCTCCTCCTCCAGTTCCAGATCGCGGAAGGCGTGCGCGGACAGCGACCCCTCGGTGGGCAGGCTGTCCAGGTAGTGCGCGGAGGCGTATTTCGCCGTCTTCAAGGCGAACTCGGCGCTGGTGCCGCCGATCACGACCGCGAGGTGGTACGGCGGGCAGGCCGCGGTGCCCAGCGAGCGGATCTTCTCGTCCAAGAACTCCAGCATCCGCGTGGGGTTCAGGATGGCCTTGGTCTCCTGGTACAGGAACGACTTGTTCGCCGACCCGCCGCCCTTGGCCATGAACAGGAACTTGTAGGAGGGGTTCGCCGGATCGCCCGCGGTGGAGTACAGCTCGACCTGCGCGGGCAGGTTGGAACCGGTGTTCTTCTCCTCCCACATGGTGATCGGCGCAAGCTGCGAGTAACGCAGGTTCAGCTTGGTGTAGGCGTCGAACACGCCCCGGCTGATCCATTCCGCGTCGTCGGCGCCGGTCAGCACGCCCTCGGACTTCTTGCCCATCACGATCGCGGTACCGGTGTCCTGGCACATGGGCAGGATGCCGCCCGCGGAGATGTTGACGTTCTTGAGCAGATCGAGCGCGACGAAGCGGTCGTTGCCGCTCGACTCGGGGTCGTCGATGATCTTGCGCAACTGACCCAGATGCGCCGGGCGCAGGAAGTGACTGATGTCGTGCATCGCGGTCTCGGTGAGCAGCCGCAGCGTCTCCGGTTCCACCTGCAGGAAGGTGCGCCCGTTGTGCTCGAACGTGCTGACGCCTTCGGTGGTGAGCAACCGGTAGGGGGTGTCGTCCGCGCCGATGGGCAGCAGGTCTGAATAACGGAAGTCCGGCGCGGTCACCAGTCGCACTCCTTTGCATGGGCCCGGATGCCATGAACGGCCGGGCTGGTCACGAGCACAGCGAGCCTAGCCACCACCGCGCACCCCACTGCTGGTTAGGCAACCCTATCTCGGACAGTTGCCCTAAAAGGTTGCACGTTCAACCCCGGTGATGCTACCTCTCGTCTGGTGAGAAAGCGCCCGGGCGCCCGAGTCCGGACGCGCGCAGACCGTTCGCGCGCCGCACAGTCGCGACGCGCCACGATCTCGGGACACAGCAGAGTTTGGAGCGCTATCGTGACCGATCCCCATTGGCTCGATGACGTCGAGATGCGCGCCTGGTTGGGTTTCGTGCGCACCCGCGACCTCATCGCCGCGGCGGTCGGGCGGGATTCCACCAAGGAGTCCGACCTCACCTACGTCGAGTACTCGGTACTGGCCTATCTGGCCGAGTCGCCGGACCATCGGCTCACCTTCGCCGACCTCGCGGCCGCACTCGAATGGTCGCAGAGCAGGCTCTCCCACCAGATCACCCGGATGGAGAAGCGGGAGCTGGTCGTGCGCGAGCCGATCCCCGACGACGCCCGCCGCACCGCCGCCAAGCTCACTCCGCGCGGCGCCGAAGTGCTGACCGGCGCGGCGCCCGCGCACGTACAGAGCGTGCGCAGGCACATGATCGACATCCTCGACCGCCGGCAGCTGGCCGCTTTGGCCGATATCTACGACACCTTGCTCGCGCATCACCGCCGATCGGCGGCGGAGAGCTGACCGCTCAGGCGGGTGTGCCCGCCGTCTCCGCGTGATCGGCCGGAGCGCTTGCCGCGGCGGGGGTTTCGGGCAGCCCGAGCGCGCGCTCGAAACCGGCGGGCACCACCACGTCCGAGCGATCCAGCTCGGTGACGCGCGTCTTGCGCAGACCCAGCAGCGCCGAATCGATGCCGCCGCGCAGGATGTCCAGCACGTTCTCCACACCGGCCTGCCCGTTGGCGGCCAGCCCCCACAGGTAGGCGCGCCCGATCAGCACCGCCCGCGCACCCAGCGCAACGGCCTTCACCACGTCGCTGCCCCGCCGGATGCCGCCGTCGAGCAGCACCTCGACCTGCGAGCCCACCGCGTCCGCCAGCACCGGCAACGCGCGGATCGCGGCCGGGGTGCCGTCGAGATTGTTGCCGCCGTGGTTGGACACCGAGATCGCCGCCACACCCGCGTCGACCGCGCGCAGCGCGTCGTCGACCCGCATGACGCCCTTGAGCAGTACCGGACCCGCCCACTGCTCGCAGATCCACCGCACATCGGACCAATCCGGCGCGGGTGTGCCCATCCACTCACCGTAGGCGCCGAAGAAACCCGGCGCCGCGGCGCCACCGATGGCCATATTCGGCGCGGTCAGGTCCGGAATGCTGCCCGACCGCGCATAGGTCGCCAGCCACCGGGGACGCGCCAGGGTCTGCGGCGCGAACTTCAGCATCGTGCGCAGGTCCAGCTTCTCCGGGATGACCGGGCTGCCCCAGTCCCGCCCGTGCGAGAACGACCAGTCCAGCGTCAGGATCAACCCGACCGCCCCGGCCCGCTTCGCGCGGTCCATCCGCTGCAGGATCTCGTCCTTGCCGCCGCACCAGTACAACTGGAAGAACGTGGCCGGATTGGCCGCGATCACCTCTTCGATCGGCTTGCTGGCGAACGAACTCAAGCCCATCGCGATGCCCCGCGCCGCGGCCGCCCTCGCGACGGCGACCTCACCGTCGGGGTGCACCGCCTGCACGCCCGTCGGCGAGATCAGCACCGGCATCGAAATCTGCTGCCCCAGCACCGTCGTCGACTGATCGCGCTCGCCGATCGGCCCGGCCACGTGCGGCGCGAAACCCAGTTCGGCGAAGGCCCGCTGATTGTCCTCGATGGTCTGGCCACGCTCGGAGCCGGCGATCAACGCGCCGTACACCGACTTCGGCAGGCGCTTCTTCGCCCGCCGCTGCGCTTCGGCGACGGTCTCGAACCACGGATTCATGTTCCGGTCCTTTCCGGGGAGTTCTCCGGCCACCAGAGCCGGGTTCGGTCGAGCAGATCGGTGCTCAGGTGCTCGAGCAGGGCCGTGCCCTCGGCGGCGGTCGCGCCCGCCGGGTCGCCGAGCACACCGTTGGCGCTCACCGCGCGCACTCCGCCGGTACGCAGCAGCGGCAGCAGTTCGGTCAGCGGACGGGTGTCCCCCGCCGCCGCGCGGTCTTCGCGCACGCGCTCGGGCTCCAAGGCCAGCTGCAGCGCCGTCTCCGACCGGCCCGCGTGCGGGTCGCCGTCGAAGCGCGGCAGGTATACGCGCACGTCGCGGGACTCCGTGCGCAGCAAATCCTTCGCCCGGCGCAGCGGTTCGATGTTGCCGCCGTGCCAGTTGACCAGCAGGATCCGGTCGAAGGTGTCGGTCGCCGAGCGGCACAGCTCGACGACCAGCAGTTCCAATGCCGCCTGCCCGATCGACAGCGTGCCGGGAAAACCCGCGTGCTCGCCGCTGGCGCCGTACGGGATCGCCGGTCCGACGAGCACGTCGGTCCGCGCCGCGGCCAGCCGCGCGCACAACGCGGCGGCGACGTCGGTGTCGGTGGACAGCGGCAGATGCGGGCCGTGCTGCTCGGTCGCGCCGACCGCGACGGCCAGGATCGCCCCCGCCGAGGCGCGTGCGCCCGCCTCGGGCCACGTGAGATCCGCCAACATGCCGCGACATTATCGTCAGTCACTGACATAATCAAGGGGCCGAGGCGGCCGAGCACAATCAGACGATGCTGGAGAACCGGGCCGCGCGCGGCCGCCCACGCGGCACCACCAAACGCGAACTCGAAGTGATCGCCATGCGGCTGTTCACCGAACAGGGCTTCGACGAGACCACCGTCGAACAGATCGCCGCCGCCGCGGGCATCAGCGGACGCACCTTCTTCCGCTACTTCCCCAGCAAGGCGGAGGTGCTCTGGTGGCAGTTCGACGACGAGGTCGCCTCCTTACGCGCCGCGTTCGCGACGGTGCCCGACGACATTCCGATGATGACCGCCGTGCGCCGAGTCGTGTTGAGCGCCAACCAATATCGCGCCGAGGATGTCCCCGAACTACGCACCCGCATGCAACTGGTAGCCACCATCCCCGCCCTGTCGGCCACCGCGGGAGCGCACTACGACGCCTGGGAGCGCGCCGTCAGCGCCTTCGCCGCGGGCCGCCTGGGCGAACCTGAGGACGGGCTCATCCCGCTCGCCATCGGACGCACCACACTCGCGGCGGCGCGCGCCGCCTTCGACGCTTGGCTCGCCCGCGCGGACGCCGACCTCACGGTGTATTTGGACGAGGCGCTCGCAGCGCTGGAACGCGGGTTCGCTACGGTGCCGTAAGGTCCGCCGCGCTCGAACATCAGGCGAACAACCGGCAGGTTTCGCGGGTGACTCGGGTGGGGTATGACTAGGCTCGGAATCGGCTAGCGCCGAACGCACGAACTTCCCGACTCAACCGTCGAAAGGGGCAGGAGTTTCCATGTCCGAGGTGTCCATGAGCCTTTCGGCGGATTCCCTGACCGCGGGACCGATCGACCAATTGCTGCCGCAGCTCGTCGAGCACCTGCGACAGAACCGCACCGCGCTGCGTGAAGAGTGGGCCCGCCGCATCGCCGACGCCCAACTGCTCACCGCCATGACCCCGGAGGAGATCTTCTCCGAGGCGACCTCGATCTACGACGGCTACGTCGACGTGCTCGAGACCGGTAGCGTGGAAGCGCTGCAGGCCTACGCGCGCGACCTGTCCGAACGCATCATCCCGAGAGGCGTCGAGACCGACGAGGTCATCGGCATCGTGCTGCTGCTGCGCGACGTGCTCGCACGCAGCCTGTTCGAGAAGTACCAGTCGGACTTCGAACTGCTGAACAAGGTGCTCGACGCCTACGAACCGGCCGCCAACCGCATCGCCAACACCGTGACCGTGTCCTTCGTGCAGGAGCGCGAGCGCGTCATCCGTCAGCAGCAGGAAGCCATCCGCGAGCTGTCCACGCCGGTGCTGCAGGTGCGTGAGCAGCTGCTGATCCTTCCCATCATCGGCGTGCTGGACAGCCAGCGGGCCCGCCAGCTCACCGAGCAGCTGCTGCGCGCCATCCGCGCCAACCGGGCGAAAGTGGTCGTCATCGATATCACCGGTGTGCCCCAGATCGACTCCACCGTGGCCAACCACTTGGTACAGACCGTCGACGCGTCCGGCCTGATGGGCGCGAACGTGATCATCACCGGTTTGTCCTCGGAGATCGCGCTCACCCTGGTGACCATCGGTCTGGACCTGTCGAAGATGAACGCGGTCGGCGACCTGCAGGGAGGCATCGAAGAAGCGGAACGGCTGCTGGGCTACGAGGTTTCCCGCGTCACCGAACGGGTTACCGAACGCGACGGCCGCTGATCAGGCGCCCCCATGCCGGTTCCGATTCTCAAACAGGGTACGTACCTCATCGCGTCGGTTCAGTCCGCACTGACCGATGCCGATACCGAGCGCCTGCAGGACGACCTGATGAAACAGGTCAGCAAATATCGGGCGCACGGCATCATCGTCGACGTCACCGCCATCGACGTGATGGATTCGTTCGCCGCGAGATCGTTGCGTACCATCGCGCACATGACGCAGCTGCGCGGCGCCGAAACGGTGATCGTCGGTCTGCAACCCGAAGTCGCGTTCGCCATGGTGCAACTGGGCCTCACCTTCGAGGACATGCACACCGCCCTCGATCTGGAAGAGGGACTCGCCTGGTTGGACCGAAAGATCCCAGCCCGTCGCCAGCGAGACGGTCGTGACAGTGGCCGCTGAGAACGTGGTGATCGCGGTCAGGGTGTCCGGGGACATCGTGACCGCACGTCAAGCCGGACGCGAACTGGCAGCAAAGCTCGGATTCACCCTGACCGACCGCACGATGATCTCCACGGCGATCTCCGAGATCGCCCGCAACATCACCAGTTACGCGGGCAGCGGGGAGATCCGCTTGCTCGTCGACGACCGGGAGGGTCGTCAAGCCCTGGTGGTGCAGGCCGAGGATCAGGGGCCCGGAATCATCGACATCACCCGGGCTCTGGAGGACGGCTACTCCACCGGACGCGGGCTCGGACTCGGCCTTCCCGGGGCCCGGCGGTTGATGGACCGGCTGACCGTGGATTCGGCGCCGGGTCGCGGCACGCTGGTGGAAATGTGGAAGTGGGTACCGAACGGTGCATGACGACGGGTTCGTCGGCCGGATCGAGTGGGCGGTGGCCGGTCGCGCACTGCCCGGTCAACAGGTCTCCGGTGACCGCGGCGTCGTCCTCGACACCGGCGGCGGCACCGTCCTGTTCGCGGTCCTCGACGGACTCGGGCACGGCGCCGCCGCGGCGGACGCGGCCGATCGCGCCACGCGAGTGCTGTCGGAGAACCGCGCCGAACCGTTGGACGTGCTGATGGTGCTGTGCCACCGAGCGATGGCCGACACCCGGGGGGCGGCGATCTCGCTGGCTCTGTTCGACGAGGGTGACAAGGTGCGCTGGCTCGGCGTCGGCAATGTCGAATCGCAGGTGCTGACCGCGGGTCCGGCGGGCCTGCGGGTGCACGCGACCGTCCTGCTGACCGCGGGCATCGTCGGCTATCGCCTTCCGGCGACCCTTCAGCCGCAGACCGTCGCGGTCCGTCCCGGTGACCTGCTGCTGATGTCCACCGACGGCATCGTCACCGAAGCCGCCGACATCGACCTTTCCAAGTCCACCGCCGACATCACCGCCGACATGCTCGCCCGGCACGCCAAGGACACCGACGACGCGCTGGTACTGGCGGCGCGGCACCGCGGTGCGGCAGGGGCCGCCAGATGAGTGCCCTGCTGGCCGAGTTCCTGGACGCCTACGCCGACGCGCTACGGCGGCACATGGATTCGCAAACCCAGGCCGGCCTCGCCGAGGGGTACGAGCTGGGCAGGCGCGCACTGGTCGAAGGCATCAGCCTGCTCGATCTCACCGAGAACCACTTCCGGGTGGTCCAGGATGTTGAGGAACAGCGGCAGAAGGACACTTCCGCCGAGGGGGGCGAATCGGGGGCCCGCCTGCCGGAGACCGCGCTGGAATTCCTCTTGCAGACCCTCGTTCCGCTGGATATCGCCACCCGCGGCTACCTCGACGGCACCCGCCGCTACGAGCAGCAGCGTTCCCGCGCCGACGATCTCGCCGGACGCGACGCGTTCCGTACCGCCTTGGTGGAATCGCTCCAGGACGGGTTCTTCGTCGCCGACGCGCAGGGCACCATCATCGAGGTCAACACCGCTTTCGGCGCCTTGACCGGCTACGGCGCCGCGGGCGTCCCCTACGCGCTGCCGCATCCCTGGTCGAGCCCGGAGGGCCCGCGCTACCCCGACCTCGGTACCGAGGCGCAGCGCTTCGTCATCCCGATCCGCCACCGCGACGGCCGGAATGTGTGGCTCGCGGTGAGCACCAGCGCGCTGATCAAGCCGGAGGATCACGAGCGGATCTTCGTCGGCACGTTGCGCGACATCACCGCCGAACACGACGCGCAGGCGCGCGACCAGGCCGCATCCCGGCTCGCCACCGCCGTCGGCGCGGCCACCAGTGTGGTCGAGGTGCTCGCCGTCGGGCTGGACGAGGTGCGCCGGACGGTGGGCGCGGAGACCGCCGTGGTGGCCGTGTGGCCGAGCCGCAACGCCGTACCGGAGGTGTACGTCTCCGGTGTGGGCGCCGACGGCGCGTCGCACGACGGCGCCGCCTCCCTCGACGACCGGTCGCGCGCACTGCTGGATCGGGCCAGGCGCAGGCCGCCGCGCAGCCTGCTGGCCATTCCGGAAGGGGCGGAGAGTTCCGAGGGCCTCGTCGCGCCGCTCGGCGAGACCGGCGACGCGGCGCTGTGGTTGCGCTTCGCCGCGCCCCGGGCGATCAGCGCCGCGGACTGGACGTTGTTCTCCCTGTTGATCGGCCATCTCAGTCTCGCGGTCCAGCGGGCGCGCAACTTCGACCAGGCCCGCGCCACCTCGCTGACCCTGCAGCGCGCCATGCTCGGCCCGATCGAGCTGCCGCCGCGGTTCTCGGTGCACTACGAGCCCGCTCTGCCGCCGCTGGAGATCGGCGGCGACTGGTACGACGTGGTGCCGCTGCGCGACGGCACCATCGGCGTGGTGGTCGGCGACTGCGTCGGGCGCGGCCTGTCGGCCGCGGTCGTGATGGGCCAATTGCGGACCGCTGCCCGTGCGCTGCTGCTGCGCGGCGCGGGACCGGCGCAGTTGCTCGCCGAACTCGACACCGTCGCCGCGCGCATCCCCGGCGCCATGTGCACCACGGTGTGCGCCGCCGTGCTGGACCCGGTGCGCGGACTGGTCCGCTACAGCAACGCCGGTCACATGCCACCGATCCTCGCCGACGTGGGCACGACCGGACGGATGCTGGAAGGCGGGCGCGCGGTGCCGCTGGCGACGTTCGATACGCCGCGCAGGCCGGAGGCCACCACGGCGCTGACGCCCGGTGCCACCTTGGTGTTGTTCACCGATGGCTTGGTCGAACAGCGCGGCGTGGACATCGACGAGGGATTCGCCAAGATCGCCGCGGTACTCGCCGACACCTCGGGGCGCCTACCCCGTGAGGTGGCCGACGCCGTGCTCTCTCGCCTACGGCCCGCCGCGGGTTACGACGACGACGTCGCCATGGTGGTCTACCGCCAGCCGCCCGCGCCGCTGCGGCTGGACGTGCCCGCGCGCGCGGACGAGCTCGCGGTGCTGCGGCGCACGCTGAAGGGGTGGCTGGCCGCCGCGGCGGTGCCGCACGACCTGGCCGCCGACCTGGTCGCCGCGGCGAACGAGGCGTGCAGCAACAGCATCGAGCACGCCTATCGCAACAACAACGACGCCGGGCGGGTGCGGATGTCGGCCACCTGCGACATCGACACCGTCGTCATCATGGTCACCGACACCGGCAGTTGGAAGCCGCGCGCGGCCGATCCCGGCTATCGTGGCCGCGGCATCGACATGATGCGCGCGCTCACCGAGGAACTCGATATCGATCATTCGGAATCGGGCACGACCGTGCGGATGTCGGTGACGCTGCCGGCGATCACGTTCCCGGTGGCCAATCCGTTGCGCGGGACGAACCGCCGAGTTCCCGGCTGACGGTGCGCGCCGCGAACTGAATGGGAACGGCGGGCCGCACTCCGTATATCCGGAATTGCATGCCCCGGTAGGGGATACCGGATTCCGCCCATTCGCTCACGATCATGCCGAACGCACCGTCGAATCTGCTGTCCGGATGGACATAACATCCGTAGAGCCGCGGCACGATATCCGGGCCGCCCGGCGCCCAGAAGGACCCTTTCACCGGACGATAGGTCAAGGCCGTGCGCCAGTTGTCCGTGATCCTCGCGGCGACCTTGACGAACGCGCCGTAGGCCCCGGCGTCGAACCCGGACATCACCCAATTCCCCTGGATCCGCCGTAATCCGATCTCGCCGAGCTTCGTGCCGTCGGCCAGGATCCCGAAGCGCGGGTCGCCGCCCGGATCCCGGCCCCAGCCCCAGTCCTGCCCGTTCCAGCCCCAGCCCTGCCAGGCCGCCGGGTCGACCAGCGCGGCATGGGTTTCGCGAACTCGCCACAACAGCATGTTCTTGTTCCGCGCGAGCCCACCGGTGGAGATGATGTAGACGTAGCCGTCGCCGCCGCGTTCCCAGGAGATCATGGTGCGTTTGCCGCCGTAGGCGCTGGTCGACCACCGGACACCGGTATCGGTCCAGCTCTTCGCGTTGTCGTCGGAATAACGGATCTCGCACCATCGCTCGTTAGCCAATCCCTGGGTGACCATCACCCACAGATAGATTCGGCCGCCGATCGTTATCGCGTCGCAGGGCAGGACCGTGGAGTATTGCGGATTGTCGTGCACGTAATCCCAGAGTTGCCGGGCGTCCCGCGCCGCCGACCGGAATTCGATCGGCCAGGACATATCGTGCGTATCGCTGCGCAAGAGCATCGGCGAACGCCAATTCGGGCCTCCCACTCTCGGTTCGGTGCCGGAGAAGGTGTCGCCGAGGACGTATCCGATTTCGCCACTCGGCATGCGGAAGGGGATGAAGAGATCCGAGCCGCCGATATCTGCCATCGGGAGCGGATTCAAATTCTTGATCTTGGGCATCGGCGGATCCTGTCGATTCTCGGAGCGTCGCTTTCCAGATCGGCTCGTAGGAATCACCGCGAGGTGTGGACGGGCTATCCCCTCAGTATCGGCCGTCGATGGCTGCGATGTTGCTACTCTGGTGGGTTGAGGCCGAAAGGAAATGGGGAAACCGACTGCGCAGCTTGTGTTTCGGCAGTTCGCCGCCTCATCGCGCCTGGTACCTCCGATGGAAGAGATCCATTTGCCGATCACGGGATCGGCGATGCACGGTGTTCGCCGGCGATGGATTCGCGGGACGTATAGGTGCCCGGCCAGCTTCCGCTTCCGATGAGGCCCTCGGCCGCGAACACGCGATTCGGCGCCCATCGTCGTCCGGAGAACCCCTGGCGGCAGACCGCGAGTACGGCCCGACTCCCCGGGTGATCGCCGAATCCCTGCTCGACCGGCCGATAGCGCGAACCGCCTCGGGATCGGCCGCGTTTGGCCGAGCGTGCAGCGGGTAAGCCGCGCTCTGCATCCCGGACCAGCTCACTCATCGATCGGACGGAAAGCATGTCCGAAAAAGACACTCCGGACGACGGACGTCCGGCACGCGATACCGCCGACGCGGGCCACAGCGGCGACATCGCGCAACCTCACGGCGCCGGCGAAGCCGGTCCGATCGTCGCCGCCGAGGCCGAAGCCGCGCGGGCGCGCAGTGCGGAATTTCCCCTCGGCCGGCCCGGACGCCGGTTCGATCGGCGCTCGCCGTTCATGGTCGGGATGACCGGAGCCGCCGGTGTCGCGCTGACCTACGCCGCCATTCGCACCGTGCTCGCCGCCGGAGCGACGCTGATCCTGATCGTGGTGGCGTTGTTCCTGGCCATCGGAATGGAGCCGCTGGTGTCGCGGCTGGTACGGCCCCGGTTCCCGCGCTGGGCGGCGGTGACCACCGTCTACCTCGTCGGGCTCGGCCTGTTCGCAGGCTTCCTCGCCGCGGCGATACCACCGCTGATCACCCAAGGTGACGCGCTCGCCCACAACGCGCCGCACTACGTCACCCATCTCGCCGACCGCTATCCCCTCATCCGCACCCTCGACGAGCGATTCCACCTACAGCAGCGGTTGCAGCAGACGCTCGAATCGGACTCCTCCGGATTGACCACCGGAGTGCTGGACGCGGGGCGCGCGGTGTTCTCGATCGTCAGCAGCACGATCATCGTCGCCGTGCTCACCGCCTACTTCATGGCGAATTTCACGCAGGTGCGCGCTTCGGTCTACCGGCTGTTCCCGCGCTCCCGCCGTGCCCGCGCGATTCTGATCGGCGACGAGATCTTCGCCAAGGTCGGCGGCTACATCCTGGGCAACCTGGTGATCTCCCTCATCACCGCCGTCCTGACCGGCGTCTGGCTGCTGATCTTCGACGTGCCCTACCCGCTGCTGCTGGCGGTGCTGGTCGCCCTGCTCGACCTGATCCCCGTCGTGGGCTCCACCCTCGCCGGTGTGATCGTCGCGCTCGTCGCGTTGACCGTCTCCCTGCCGGTCGCTGTGGCGACCGTGGTGTTCTTCATCGCGTTGCGCCTGGTCGAGGACTACGTTCTGGTGCCGCGCATCATCGGCCGCGCGGTGCACGTGCCCGCGCTCGTCACCGTGGTGGCGGTGCTGCTCGGGGGCGCGCTGCTGGGCATCATCGGCGCCTTGCTGGCGATTCCCGTCGCCGCGGCCGTGTTGCTGATCATGCGCGAGACCGTCCTGCCCTCGCTCGACGAGCGCTGACCGGGCGCGGGGTCTCACCGCATCCGACTGAGCATGCGAATGACGGCGCTGTCGATGATCGCCCGCTGCGCATCGGCGGAATCGGCGCGGTTGGCGCGCCGCAGTGCCGCGGCGACCGTCGTGCCGTTCTCGAAGGCCGTCACGACCCGTGGATCGACATAGGACGCCTGGGCCACCGCGGGCGTGTTGCCGAGCGCGGCGGCCACCTCGTCCATGACCTCCCGTACCGCGCGTTTGCGCGCCCGGCCGCCGTCCGGGGGGCCGATCGAACCGAACGCGGCCGCGGCCAGCACGGTGGCCTGCCAGGTGCGCAGGTCTTTGACGCTGCATTCGCACGCGGCGAGTTCCCGGAAACGCGCGTTGATGTCGTCGGCGCGCAATTCGCCGTATCGGCCGCCCTCCCGGTACACCAACAGCCCGTCGGAGTCCGACCCGCTGCGCAGCAGGGACCGAACCGCTTTGGCGAGCAACGGGTCCCGGACACTCACTCGTCGCCGGATTCCACCCTTGGCGACGTAATCGAAAAGCATCCGCTCTCCGGATACCCGGACCTGTTCACGCAGTAGCGTCGCGACTCCCCGGGTGCCGTTCTCCTCGGCGTACTCCTCGCCCCCGACCCGGAACACTCCGCGATCCACCAGATCGATGGCCACCGCCTCGACCCGCCGCCGGACCGCGCCACGCAGCGCGAGATCCTCCCCCACCCGTGCGCGGATCTCCGGCAACCGCCCGGCCGGCGCCAAGACCCGGTCGAACTTCTCCTCGTCGCGATCTTTGCGCCATTGGTCGGTCGTGGTAGAGGTACTGGCACCGGCCCGCCGCATCGACACCGACGGCCTGGATGTGCCCGTTCTCGTGCGGGCAGATCCACACCTTCCGCCAGGCCGGCGGGATCACCAGCCCGCGAATGCGCTCCAGTGTCGCGTCGTCGACGGGTTCACCTTGCGCGGTGCGGTAGCCGAACCCGCGTCCGCGCCGTACACGTTCGACTCCGCCGTCATACGGTCGGCTACGGCGCAATCGCATTCAGTCACCGTGGTGCTCGGGGCCGGGTGTAGCGCGTTGTGTGCTCATATCTCATAGCTGCCCTGTCCCGAGCGGCGAAACGCCCGAGGCGCCAGGTCCCGGCAGTTGGACCTGGCGCGGCACGATGTTCGACGGTGCGTCCAGCCGGAGACCTACTCGGCCGGGGGGACGAAGGGCTGGTTGACCGTGGTGAAGTACTGGACGAGGGCGGCGACGGCGACGGGCGCGGTGATGAACAGTTGTCCGGCGAGCGTGCCCAGGGCGCCGACTGCCAGGATGCCACCCAGGCAGCCGACGGCGGCGGCCGGAATGAACGGACCGAACATACCCACGATCGTCGCGGCCGCGACCGTGGCGCCCGCGATGCCACCGAGCACACATCCGACGAGGCCGCCGCCCAGGCCGCCGACGACGGTGCCGATCGCGGCACCCGTCGCGATGGTGTCCTTCAGCCGGGTGAAGGCCGCGACTTCGCGCTCGTACGGCGTCCTCCAGTGTGCCGAGTCCTCGAATGGAAGCGCGACGGGCCGGTACTTCGCGTGCTCGAGGTCGAACAGTGGTGTGAGCGTGGCGGTCCGGCCGCTGATGTCGGCCGCGATCGGGAAGACGAAATCGTCGACACGGAACTCCAGGGGCGTGCCCGCCAGTAGTGTGCCGTCGGTCGCCTCGATCGCGAAGACCCCGTTCTCGGCCTGCAAGGAGCCCGAGTCGATCTGGACGACCACGCCCTCGGCGGAGGTGGTGGCGGTGTAGTTGACGACTTCCGAACCGGCATCCGGAGCCGCGGCGACGGCATGTCCGGCCGAGACGCAGGCAATCGCGACTGCGAGCGTCGATACCGTGGCGATCTTGCGCAAAACCATGTCTGGGGCTCCTCGTCCTCAGCTGTGCTGCCGTCAGTCCTGTTTCACCGTGCCGAGGACGGCCCCGCTGGTCGCGTCGATCGTCACCTCGTGCTCGATGCCGTCGGGCGTGCGGAGTTCGACCTCCCACACCGTCGTTGGCCCCTCGGCGTCGAGTTCGGCGGAGACCACGGTGCTACCGGGCACGGCTTGGAGCGCCTTGTCGACGGCTTGCTGCCTGCCGATCGCGGGAGCCGCGGTGAGTTCCCAGTCGTGATCGGACAGATAGGCGGCGACGCCGTGCCTGCCGGGCGCCTGATCATCGGTGGCGGCGTACAGCGCCACGGGCCCACCGACGAGGACAGCGGCGACAACGGCGCCTGCGAGGAGCCCGCGCCGACCGGACAGTGCCCGGCGAACAGTGGCCTTCATCCTGAAACCTCCTATGCGAGTTGTGATCCGAGATGCGGATCACCTTCACAGGCAACGGCTTAAGGCAGCCTGAAGTCACCTGAAATCCGTTTCAGGAACGGCGAATTGCGGTTTTTCCCGCCATTGCCGGACCGGCGGCGTTAAGGTCGGTTTCGGGTCGGGGTTTCCGGGGGTTTTCGCATTCGTCTCCGTCGGTCAGTCCCGGCGCAGCCCGCGTCGGCCGTGCCCGCTGCTCAGCCGACGCCGAGGCGCGAGGGTGGGTGCGCTCGATCCCCTCCGACTGCACCCACCTTCCCGAATCGCCTTCGCGCGAGGTACCGGGCGGCCGCAGCATCGGGTGCCGCATGGTGTAGCCCCGGGTTCGGGTGGCGTCGTCGAGCCCGAGATGCCGGGCCGGGAGGGCTGGTCGGCCCGCGATACGGGCACATGTTCGGCAAGGCCGACCGAGCGGACCGCCGACCGGCACCCGGATGCACGGTCCGGCACTCACTCGGCGACGAACTCCGCCTCCCGCTCGACGGCTTCGATGGTCCGGCGCGGCACCTGGATCGGCCCCGGGGTGTAGGTGATCGCGCGCAATGCGCCGGTGTAGCGGAAGGTGCCGCAGCGTTCGCGCAGATCCCAGGCCACCGGTCCACGCGCGTCGACGCCGACGGAGATTCCGGTCCACGGCGACATGCCGACCAACTGGACCTGATCGAGCAGCCGTGCGACCTGGACGCCGTCGATCTCGACGGTGAAATCCCACCGCAGCCGTGGTCGTACCGTGGCGCGCACGGTGATCTGCCGCGCCCCGGCGGCGAGGGGTCGCGTGGTGACGCTGTCGTAGCGGCCGTAGCTGTTGAGCCCGAACGTCACCCGGCCGTCCTCGAGGTAGAGCACATAACCGCCCAGCGGATCACCGTGCGCGACGAGAACCCCTTCGTCACCGGACGCGTAGCCGGCGAGTTCCGCGTCGATGACGAAGTCTCGATAGGCGATCAGTCGCTGCGCGCGATACCGTTCCAGGGTCGGCGTGCCCGGCAGCAACCGGACGGGGGCAGAGAAGCTCTCCTCCTCCGGCCGCCGCCGGGCCAGATCCTGGCGCGTGACCAGCGGGAACACCGTGTTCGCCCAGGCGGATTCGTCCCATGCGGCGGCCAGCTCCGCGACCTTCTCCGGGAATCGCCCGGACAGATCGTGCAGTTCCGTCGGATCGGTGCGGACGTCGAACAGCTGCCACTCCGGCTCGTCGATATCGGTTCCCGGCTCGTACAGCGACAGCAGTTTCCACCCGTCCCGGTAGAACCCGCGGTTCCCGACCATCTCCGAGTACTGCTCGGTGTGTCCGGACACCGCCCGTGGGTCACGCAGCGTCGCCACGGCCGACACGCCGTCGAACTGTTTCGCGGGCAGACCGTTGCGCACGCTCGGCCGCCGCAACCCGGCCAGCTCCAGCAATGTCGGCGCGAGATCGGTGACGTAGGTGTACTCGTGCCGGATACCGTTGTCGTCGTCGCCGCGCGGCAGTCCCTTCGGCCAGGAGATCAGGAACGGCACGCGCACACCACCCGCGAAGGTCTGGCCCTTGTAGAAGCGGAACGGCGTATTGGACGCCTGCCCCCATCCGCGCGGGTAGTGGACGCCCAGCTTCGCGGTGCCGATCAGCTCCTCGTCGTGCGGCACGTCGCCGACCCAGTCCGGATCGGTGATGTGGGCGAACTCCGCGAAGTAGGTGCGGGTGCCCTCCGGCCCGCCCTCGGCGGTGCCGCCGTTGTCCGAGGTGAAGACCACGACGGTGTTGTCGAGTTCGCCGAGTTCCTCGAGCGTGCCGACGATGCGCCCGAGGCTCTGATCGATGCTGTCGACCATGCCCGCGTACACCTCCATGTACCGGGCGAATCGCCGCTGCTGCGCGGGAGTCAGCGAATCCCATTCCGCCGCCTCGTATCCCGGTTCGGTATTGCGCGGTTTCTGCTGCGTCCCGGCGGGGAAGAGACCCTGGGCGAGTTGCGCGGCGAACCGGCTCCGGCGCAGTTCGTCCCATCCCTTCGCGTAGCGGCCGCGATATTTGGCCAGATCCGCGGGCTTGGCTTGCAGCGGACCATGCATGGCGACGTGGGCGAAGTACAGGAAGAACGGTTTGGCGGCGTCATGCGCGCGCAGGTCCTTGATGTAGGCGATGGCCTTGTCGGTCAGATCGTCGGTGAGGTAATACCCCTTCGGGTACTCCTCGATATCGACGACCGAGGAGTCCGAGACCAGCTGATTCGGGTAGTAGAAGGAGTTGAGTCCCTCGAGCGAGCCGTAGTACCGGTCGAAGCCGCGCTGCGTCGGCCAGGAATCCCGGTGGGCGGCGGGATTCATCGTGGCGTCGCGCACCAGGTGCCATTTGCCGACCGCGTAGGTGGCGTAGCCGTTGCTGCGCAGGATCTCCGGCAGCGTCAGTACGTCGTCCGCCAGTTCCAGGCGAAGACCCGGGTAGCCGGGGTCGGCGTTGGCGACGAAGCCGAACCCGGCGCGGTGGGCGTTGATGCCGGTGAGCAGCGACGCGCGCGACGGCGAGCACAGCGGGGTGGTGTGGTAGTTGGTCAACCGAAGACCGTTCGCCGCCAACCGGTCCAGCGTCGGCGTCTCGATCTCGGAGCCGAACGGGCCGATATCGCTGTATCCCATGTCATCGATCAGCACCACGACGATGTTCGGAGCGCCCTCGGGGGCGGTGGGCGGATAGCGCCAATCCGGCGTCGAATCGGTAGTGGTGCGACCGACCGAGCCGCCGAAGTCTTCGTAGCCGCGAGCATGGGGTGGAACAGGCATCTGTGCAGTCAAAGCGACCCGGCGCTTGGCTCACCACGCTTTCGCGCACCGTGCGCCGAACGGGTGACCGCGATGGTCCGGTGTTGCTAACTTCGCTCATCGACCCTTACGGGCGCGCGTCGGTCCTCCCGGTCGTGCAAGGCTTCGACCAGATCGGCCACATCCGCCGCGTTCGGCGCGTATCCCGGGAAATAGCAGCACACCTCCTCGATTCCGGCGCCGAAGCGGGTGCGGATCTGCGCGGCGCACTCCTCCGGTGTGCCCGCCACCCCGATCGTGCGCACCATCTCGTCGGTCACCAGCGCCCGCATCTCGGCGAAGCCGCCTGTCTTGGACAGCGCGTTGAGCGTGGAGTGCAATTGTTCCCAGCCCTCGACCTCCAGCACGGGACGATAGGCGGGGGTGGACCCGTAGAACGCGATCAGGGAGCCCACCCCGCCCATCGCGGCGGTCAGTGCCTCCTCCGTGCGTCCGATTGCGACCATCACCTGCGCGATCACCGGGAACCCGTCCGGGGTCCGGCCGGACCGGCGCAGGCCCTCGGCGACGGCGGGCAGGGTGCGCTCGGTGAAGTGACGTTCGCTGTTGAACGGCATCACCAGCAGTCCGTCGGCGACCTCGGCGGCCTTGCGGGTCATCACCGGTCCGAGCGCGCCCATCAGCACCGGCGGAGGCCCGAAGGGGTTCGGTCCGGGATCGAACGTGGGCGGCAGCAAAGTGTGCGTGTAGTACTTGCCGCGGAAGTTCAACGGCGCCCGGCCTTCCCACGCGGCGAAGATGGCCCGTACCGCCGCCACACTCTCCGCGGTACGTTCCGCGGGCGCGCCCCACGTGCTGCCGTAGCGCTTTTCGATATGGGCGCGGATCTGTGAGCCCAACCCCAGCCGGAACCGTCCCTCGCTGTAGACCTGTAGGTCGTAGGCCGCGTGCGCCAGGTGCATCGGGCTGCGCGGCCCGGCGATCGCCACGTTCGTCATCAGTTCCAGCGACGTCGCGCCTGCCGCGACGACGAGGGGGAAGAACACGTCGTGTGGTCCCTCGAAGGTGAACAGGCCGTCTGCCGCGATCTCGGCCAGCTCCCGCGCGTCGGTCGCGACCTGCCGTGGCGCTCCGGTGACCTGTAGATGGACCTTCACTTCGACCTCCGTCGGTCATCGGCGCGCCACGCCTTCCGCGACACGACGACCCCATCGTATGGACAGCACTCCGTGCATGTGTCCAGTCCGACGGGAATCCGCCGCCGGGTGCCACGGACCGGGCTACGGACCGACGGGCGCCGGGGTCCGAGGACCCCCGTGCCGCGGGGCCCTCGCGAGCCCGGTATCCCGCGATGCCACGGCGGGTTCGAACGCGGTCACAGACCGGGGAGCCGGTTCTCGCGCAGCGTGACCACGACCACGATGTCTCCATAGGGAGCCGCGCCCATGGCCAGTCTGTGCGCGAGGCGCGCCAAGCCGACCCGTCTTCCGTATTTGGTGTCCATGCCGGTCCGCACCTGGTCGACCAGTGGTCCGGTCCGCAGCGGTTCGGCCATACCTTGGTGCTGGCGCGACCCCAGAGCCGGCTCGCCGTGCCAGTCCCCCGCCTGCACGATGACCCGGCGGTCGCGTGCCAGGTGCCCGGCCTCGCTCGAATGCGAGGAGATCCGGAAGGCCAGACGTCCGTGGTCGACCGGTAACACCAGGTGCGGCACGGTATTCCAGTGTCCGGATGCCTCCGACCGGGGGTAGGTCACCAGCACTGTGCTCGCATCCCACCAGAGCATTCCCGGCTGCCATTCGCTGGGACGGTCCGGTACGGCGAGAACGCGTTGCGCTGCCGGGAACGGGTTGTCTCGCCGTGGGGTGTATCTGCTGACTCCGCTGCCGAGCAAGGAGCCGACGGGCGCTGGATAGGTCATGCCTGGGAACCTCCGGGATAGGTGCGAGTGGGAATTGCCGATCCGATCTCCGTACTGCGACCGGCGCCCATGGCGCCGTGGCGATGGCGTCCAGGCCCGACGCCTGGCCACCGATTGTGATTATGCTCCGCGCCGGGCCGGGAAGGCCGCACGACCGTTCGGTTCGCTGCGGCGGGCCCGGATCGCGTTCACGGCCGCGAGCAGCACTCCGATACCGATCAGGAGGCCACCCCGCAACCACACCTCGCCGTCGATCCGGGTGAACAGGAACAGACAGGAGGCCAGCCCGAGCCAGGGCACGACGACGGGCACTCGAAAATGCTCCGCTTCGTCGCCCTCGCGCCGCAGGATCAGCACCGACACATTGACCGCGGCGAAAACGACGAGCAGCAACAACACCAGTGTCTCCGCGAGCGAGGCCACCTCCCCGGTCAGCGCGAGCAGCAACGACACCGCCGCCGTGACGCCGACCGCCACCCACGGCGTCCGGCGGCCAGGCAGGATCCGGCCCAGCGCCCGCGGAAGCAGGCCCTCGCGAGCCATGCCGTAGGCCAATCGCGAGGACATGATGCCGGTCAGCAGGGCGCCGTTCGCCACGGCCACCAAAGCGACCACCGCGAACACCTTGTCCGGCACGCCTCCGGCCAGGCGCACCACCTCGAGCAGCGGACCGCTCGAGTTCGCCAGCCGGTCGGTGGGCACCGCGGCACCGGCCACCACCCCGATCAGCAAGTACACGCCACCGGCGGTGAGCAACGCGCCGAAGAGCGCGCGTGGATAGGACCTGCGTGGGTCGGCGACTTCCTCCGCCAGATTCACCGAGGTCTCGAACCCGACGAACGAGTAGAAGGCCAGGACGGCGCCCGCGAGAGTCGCGCCCACAACACCCTGCTCCGCTGTCCCCACCTCGGTGAGCCGGCCCGGATCGGCGTCCCCCCGAATCATCACCCACGCGCCGAGCCCGATGACCAGCACGAGCCCGCCGAGTTCGACCAACGTAGCCGCGACGTTGGCGCCCAGCGACTCTTTGATCCCGGAAACGTTGAGCAGTGCCAACGCGGTGAGGAACACCACCACGACGAGCGCGGTGGGCAGGCTCACCAAGGCGCGCAGGTAATCCGCCGCGAACGCCCTGCTCAGCGCCGCCACCGACACGACACCCGCCGCGAGCATGCAGAACCCGACGAGCGACCCGGCCGCCGGCCCGAGCGCACGGCCCGCGTAATGGGCCGAGCCGCCCGCCTTCGGATACTTGGTCGCCAACTCGGCATACGAACCGGCGGTGAGGCAGGCGAGACCGAGCGCCACCAGCAGCGGCAACCAGATCGCGCCGCCGGACTCCCGTGCGATGGCCCCGACCAGCACGTAGACGCCCGCACCCAGGATGTCACCGAGGATGAAGAAGAACAGCAGGCGCGTGCTGACCGCCCGTCGCAAAGAATCCACCACAGAGCGGCGGATACCCGCGTTACCGGCGCTGAAGCTCCCGGCGACGGCGGCCTGTCGCGATGATCCTCACACCGGCGTCGCCCCGGAGCAGATCGAACAGATCCTCCCGCCGCGACACCGCGACCGCCGTGGTGAGCGCCACCGCACGCGACCCGCCCACGCCGCAATCGAAGCGGCATGGCTCCACGATGATTCCGCGACGAGCATCACGCCGCATACGCGTGATCGCCGCGCGATTGTGGCTCGTGAGGCGGTTCACGCGCTGCTGTGCCGGTCGTGGCGCATACCGATTCCGGACCGGGGAAAACCGGTTCGGTGACGAACAACGCGCCATCGGGACCGGCGCCGACGGTCCCGATCTCGAAGAGAACGGGCAGTTTCCAATTCTGGTTCGCCGACCAACGCTGGACGTGGTCTGACGAGGTCGCGGCCGTGCATGGTTACGCGCCGGGTGAGGTGACGCCGACCACGGAAATGCTCCTGGCACACAAACATCCCGACGATCGAGCCGAGGTCGCCGACACCCTGGCGACGGCGGTGCGAACCGGGCTACCGTTCAGCGGCCGCCACCGCATCATCGATACCGCGGGAATCGTGCACCATGTGCTGGTGGTGGGAGATCAGATGCGTGATTCCACCGGTGCGGTGGTCGGTACGGCGGGGTTCTATATCGATGTCACCGACACCGTCGACGAGGAACGCCAGGAGGTCATCGACGGGACCCTGCCGGAAATGGTGGCCTCTCGTGAAGTGATCGAGCAGGCCAAGGGCGCCTTGATGCTGGTATACGGGATCTCGGCCGAACAGGCGTTCCGCGTGCTGACCTGGCGATCGCAGGAGACGAATACGAAATTGCGCGTGGTGGCCGAGCAGCTGGTTGCCGCGCTGATCGAATTCGGGGGCGCCGGGGTGCAGACACGTACCCGCTTCGACCACGTGCTGCTCACCGTGCATGAACGCTCGATCCAAGACCACCGTCGACATGATCGCGCGGGTCATAACCACCCCGCCCGATTGAAGTGGACCGGGGCGGGTAGATCGAAGCAACACGGAAAGGGGTTTGTCATGGCACGCGAGAAAGACAAGGACGACCAGAACAGCGGCGAGCCCAAAGGAGGCAGGCCGGGCCCGACCGATCAGGACCGCCACGGTGGAATGGCGACCCGGGAGATAGCCCCGGAACTGACCACCGATGAGGCGCAAGAACCGCCGGACTGATTTGTTCGACCTCGGACTGCGGTGCCGAGCAGGCCGTTACGAAAGCGTGTGCGGGCCCGAATTGCCCGAAGCCTGGATGAACCAACAGTCTGTGCAAACCAACCGAGCCCCGCACCGGTCTGCATCGGTTCGGGGCTCGCTCGGGGGTATTCGTGCCTATCCACCGATCGCTCGGTAGCTTGACCACACAAATGTACCGGGTAGCAGGCGATATCGCCAAATCCGAGTCCCGCAGCGGCCGAATGGTTTAGCTGCCCGGCTTCAGATGAGGTTCTTCTGCTTGCGGATGCGCCGTCGCAGGTCGACCATCAGCCCGTGCGATCCGCCGTGGCGGATGAAGCGGGGAATGAAGCGGTTGACGAAGGATACGAACACGAACAAGTTCTCGAAGCGCCGCTGGTCGGCGGCGGTCCATTCCACCCGCAGTTGCTCCCGGAAGATCGGGGCCAGGAATCCGATGGTGAGAAACCGGAGCAGGTTGCGGAAAGGCAGCCGTAGATACCTGTGGATCATGCGCAGCTCGAGCAAGTTCCCGAGGTAGTCCCGGACGTAGTCGTCCAGCACGACCTGCTCGCACGCGGTGTTCCAATATTCGTCGAATTCGGCTCTGGTGGCGGGCCACATGTCCTCCGTCACCTGCAGGGTGGTGCCCAGGGTCGAGGATGAGGCATAGAATGCTTCGGCCTGCTCGTCGTTCATTCTTCCGTGCAACAGCTGATAGGTATCCTCGAAGCCGATGTAAAGACAAGCGGCCACCCACAATTGGAGGTTGCGGTCGAAGGCGTTGTACTTGACCGGCGCTCCCGGCGCCGATTGCACTTGCCGGTGCGCCACATTCACCGCTTCGCGATAGGCCCTACGCTCTTCCTCGGTGCCGAGGATGGCCACCGCGAGATATTGCGTCGTCGTACGCGCGCGTTTCCACGGATGCTTCATCAGCGATCCGGATTCCACTTTGCTCTCGGCCACCCCGTAACCCACACCCGGCCGGGCCATCTGCATGACGACGTTCGCCGCGGCGCCTGCGAAGGACCAGAAGTCCAGAGCGTCGGTGAGCGCGAGGGGCCGCTTGGTGAACGGTCGATGCGTGACGCTGATACCGATCCGGGTGCGATCCTTGGTCAGCGGCACACCGTGGTCGCGATCGGATCGAGGAGCCACTGCGGTCATCGGGATGTCCTTCCATTTGCGTTCACACGTCGCGCGACCAGGCGAATCAGTCGCACCGACGCCAGTCGAACACCGGACCTTACATTTATGTTACTGATTATTCTACCAATACGGTGGCGATGATCAACAGTAAGTACCAGGTTGTAGAGCCACGTATCCGCAGATTTATGAATATATGTGGTTGATGGTTCTTGCTCTCGTCGGATCAGGCAACGGTCCGGCCCCCTCTGCGGTCACATCGCCCAGCCGGGTTCCGGACGAGCCCCGCCCCCGCGGTCAGGGCTGCGGCGGCAAGGCCAACGGCGAGTTGACCTTGTTCACCAACCACCGGTCACCGACCTTCTCCAGGCGCATCACCATCGAGAGCTGTCCCGGGGCGGGCTTGCCCTTGGTGCCGAGACTGGTGATGGTCTGGCCGATGATCACGATCGCTTCCGCGGAGTGCTCGTCACCGGCGCGGATCGCGCACTGCACGTCGCGCGTGGCCGAGGTGACCTGGCCTTGGCCGAGTACCTCACGTAGTTCGGCGCTGGTGGACTCGAACTGTTTCTTCCAGTCACCGGTGGCGCCGTCACCCACAGCGGCGAAGTAGGCGTCGAGGTTCTTCGAGTCGTAGTTGGCCAGGACGGGCGCGTAACGGCAGGCCGCGGCGCGCGCGTCTTCCTGCGCCGCCAGCAGGTCCTTGCTGTTGCCGTTCTGGATGTACCAATAGCAGGCGCAGGCCACCGACACGCCCACGAGGATCGCGGCAGCCGAGCGCAGCGCGATCGGCCCCAGACGCCCGAGTGGCAGACGGCGCAGTCGATTCCAACGGCCGGCGGATGCCGCGGCGCCCGTTTCGGATTCCGTTCCGCCGTCCACCCGCTCAGCGGTCGTGTCCTCGGAGCCGGCTTTCACCGGCTCGACAGCGCGCTCTTCCGATCGGCTCGCGCGCGACTCGGCTTCGGCGGTCGGCTCGGCGTCTTCACTCTTCATCGGAATCTCCTAGTTGCCGGGGACGGGGCGCGACAGCTCGTCGCCGGTGACGCCGGGCGGACGGGTCGACCCGTTGTCCGGGATGTCTGGACGTGGCGCGTTCGCCGAACCGCGTACCTGCAGGGCGGGATCGCTGGTGACGCAGTAGTTGTAGAGCCGGATCCGGGTGTCGGTCATCTTGTCCGTGGGCACGACGGGGATGGTGTCGTACTCGCAGGTGGGGCGCGGCCAGATGTCGACCAGCGTGTAGAAGGCGTTGTCGTGGGCGGGTATGCCCAGCGCCTCCGAGCCGACCCGCAGCGCCGGGAACAGGGCCGAGATGGCCGGTGCGCGCAGCTTGGCGGCCTTGGTGATCGCGACGAAGTTCGTGACCAGGTCGGTGAGGGGGTCCTGGGTGCGGGAGACGAAACCGCCGAGGGTACGGAGCTGGAGCGGCCCTTCGTCCAGGAGGTGACGCACTTCCTGGTCGGCCGCGGTCAGCTGCTCGAACAGCACACCGCCCGTGCGAGTGAGTGTCGCGAGGTCCGGCTGCGCATGCGAGGTCGTCTCCGCGATCACCTCGAGGTTCTCGATCAACTGCCGTGTCTGCGGAAGCAGTTCGGTAAACCCGGCCATCGCACGGCTGATGCCCGACACCATGTTCCGCAACTGGTCGGGACCGCCCGCCAAGGCCTTGTCGAGTTCATCGACGATGATGGTCAGCCGGTCCGGGTTCATGCCGCCGATGAATCCGCTGAGGTTGGTGAGCACCGACTGCACCGTCACCGGGACGGTGGTCTGGGAGCGTTCCACCAACGCCCCGTCGGTGAGGTAGGGACCGGTATCGGAGTCCGGGCGGAAGTCCAGGTACTGCTCGCCCGCCGCCGACAACCGGCCGACGGCGACCGTGCCGCCCACCGGGATCTTCGCCGAGGAGTCGATCTCGGCGACGGCCGCGACGCCGCTGCCCGCGACTTTCACCTCGCGGACCTTTCCCACCCTGGTGCCGCGGAAGGTGACGTCGTTGCCTGCCGACAATCCGCCCGACGACTGGAGTTCCACCGTCACCGAGTAGTTGCTCGGCAGCGGATTGATCCGCAGGACTTCCGCGCCGAGGTAGACCGCGCCGAGAACCAGCACCACGACCAATCCCAGGTTGGCGAGCGCGACGCGGTGCCGTACGAGCCACTGCCACAGAGGAGGATTCATCGTTCTCCCCCTTGCCGCGGCTGTTGCGGAGGACTGGTGACCCGCCCGATCACCTTCTCGATGACCTGCGCCAAACTGCCGATGAAAGCGGGCACGTCGCCGATCTCGGGCAACCTGCTTCCGTTGGGATCGGTCAAGGCGCCGACACTGAGATAGGACACCGTCGCGGCGACAGCCAAGGCGGGGCCGTCCAGGCTCGCCATCAACGACGGGTACAGGGTGTGCAGGCCGTCCAAGGTTCCCCCCAGATCGTCACCCATCTGGGTGAAGCCCGACATCAATCGCTGGATGCTGTCGAAGAGGCTGACGGCTTGGGGGCCGGTGGTTTCGGTGAAATCGCCGAGCGCGGTCATCGTCGTCGACACTTTGTCGAGCAGGTCGACGATGGACTGGTTGTTCTCGGCGAACAGCGCCAACAACGCCGGAAACGTGTCGGCGGCGGCGCCCAGTTCGGCTTTCCGTCCGGCCAATTCCCCGGTCAGCACGTTGAGGCCGGTCAGGGTGTTGTCGATGTCTCCGGTTCGCTGGTTCAGCGCGGCGATGACGGCGGTCATCTCGCTGATCAAGTGCGCCAGCTGTGGGGCGCGACCGGCGAACATCGAATCCATCTCGGAGGTGATCTTCGCGGCCTGGTTGATGCCGCCGCCGTTGATGAGCATCGAGACCGACATCATCAGCTGCTCGACGGACGCGGCAGCCGAGGTGTGCTCCGTGCCGATGATGTCACCGGCGCGCAGATTCGCACCATCCGCTGCCGCCGCGGGCAATGTCATCGCGACGAAGATGTCTCCGAGCGGCGTCGCCTGACGCAGTTCGGCGGTGGTGCCCCGTGGGAGCTCGATATCCTCCCTGATCAGCATTTCCACCTCCGCGATGAAGTTGGTCGTGCTGATCGCCGTGACGACTCCGATGTCGGTCCCACCGATCTTCACGTGCGCGTGATCGGGCAGGTTGAGCGCGTCACGGAATGCCGCGCGAATCGGGTAGCCCGGGGCGCCGATGCCGGGTTTGGGCATCGGCAGACTGGACACCGTCACGGTGCAGCCTGTGGCCGTGCTCACCGTCGCGACCAGCGCTGCCGCCATCGCGGTGCGTCGAAGCCCATTCGTACCGATCATTTCGTGATCCCCAGAAGTGCTGCGGTGAGGCCGAAGTCGGGCCCGAAGTCCTGGATCTTCCCGGTACGGCAGCCGTCGAGGCGCATCTGGATCCGTTCGCAGAACTGCGACACGACTTCGTTGTCGAGCAGGACCTTGTCGGTGAGCGCGTGCAGGCGCAGCGCTTGGTGCTCCCGGCTGACGGAGTTGGACAGGTTCTCGAACAGCAGTGGTCCGATGTCGACGATCTCGGTCAGTCCGCGGGCGTTGGCGCGCATCTGCTCGGTGATCGTCGTGAATCGCTCCAGAGCACCGGCGAGCTGATCGGAGTTCTCGCCCACCAGGCTGCCGGTGTTGGTGACGAACTGGTCCAGCTGTCGCAGTACCGCTTGCAGGCCGGGCGCCTGGTCACCCATCAGCTGCACCAGCTCGGTGAGGCGGCCGCTGAAATCGCGCACGGTCTGGTCGTTCTGGGCGATGATCTGGGTGATCTCGTTGAGTTTGATGATGGTGTTCGAAATCTGGTCCTTGTTGGCGAAGGTCACTTCGAAGGCCGAGGACAGCGCGTCCAATGTCTCGCGCAGTCGGTCGCCGCTGCCGTCCAGGAGCGGGAACAGGACCCGGCTCGCCATGGGGCCGTTCTCGTTGTCACCCTTCAGGGCCGCGCCGAGCTGGTCGAAGTTCTGCAGGATGCGGTCGAGCTCGACCGGTGTCCGAGTCCTGGCCAGCGGGATGTGCGCGCCGTCGGCCAGGATCGGCCCGTCGCCGCCGTAGGCGGGCGCGAGCTCGACATGGCGGTTGGTGATCAGCTGCGGCGACACCAGGGCGGCGATGGCATCGGCCGGGATCTTCGTTCCCTTCTCCAAGCTCATGGTGACCTGGACGTAGCTGCCCTTGGCCGCCACGGTGTCGACCCGGCCGACCGGAACGCCCAGCACCGCGACCTCGTTGCCCGCGTAGAGCCCGGCGACATTCTCGAAGTCGGCGCTGATGCGCACGTGCTCGCCGAGGTACTGCCTGGGCAGCGAGGTCAGGCTGTCCGGTACCAGCCCGCAACTCGCGGTGACCAGCGCGGCCACGATCAGCCCACCGATCTGGGCGAATCGTCGTGTTCTCATCAGTTGCACCCCTGTACGGCTCGAGCGAAACACAGCCAGTTGTCCGGGAAGAACCATGGCGCCCACACGTCGCCGTACGGGCCGTTGCCGACGGCGTTGTTGAACTGCCGCAGGGCGATGGGCATGTTCTCGTAGAGGCGGTCCAGGTTGTCGCGGTTCTTCTCCAGGCCCTCCGACATGGTGTTCAGATCGTGGATCAGTGGCGCGAGCTGTCCGTTGTTCTCCAGACCCATCTGCTGCAGCAATCTCGACAGGGCAGCGACGTTGTCGAGCAATTGCCTCAGCAGATCCTGCCGCTGCCGCACGGCATTGCCGATCGCTTCTCCGCGGGTCAGCAACAGCAGCACGCTGTTCTGGTTGTCGGAAACGAGCTGGGACACCTGGTCCATGCTCTTCAGCAGCGAATCCACCTCGTCCCTGCGATCGGTGACGACCTTGGCGAGCGCACCGATACTGTCGAGCGCCTGCACCGCCAGCTGCGGGGAATCCCCCATCTGCTGGTCGACCAGGTCCAGCGCCTGACGGAGCTTCTGCGGATCGATGCGCTCGATGCGCTCGAACGAGTTCTTGTATTTCGGATCCTGAATCACCTTGCTCAGGTTGTAGGGCACCGAAGTGTTCTCGATCCGGATGCGGTTGCCGGGAAGTCCTTTTCCATCGCCCGGCACCAGGTCCACGTGCAACCGGCCGAGGATCGTCGACATCTTGATCGCCGCGCGCGCATCCGGCCCCAAGCGCAGATCGCGGCGGACCTTCAGATCCACCAGGACCTTGGTGCCCTCGAGGCGAACGGAGTGCACCTGGCCGACCTCGATTCCGGATACGTCGACCGTCGCGCCGGGACGGAGACCGGCAGCCTGGGCGAATTCGACGTGGATGGTCTTGTCTCCCAGCCGGGCCTGAGTCAAGACACTCGATCCGATCAGCAGCGCGGCCACCGTGACCGCCGCGATCAGGCCGAGCCGCAGATATCGATTCCGCAGGAATCCCGGCGCTGGAATGCTTTTGATCATCGGCACACCTCCGAATGCGAGTTCCCGCCCACCTGGGAGAACAGTCCGGGAGGCAACAGCACACCCCACAGGGACACGTCCAGGCTGCACAGGTAGGCGTTTCCGTAGGCGCCGTTGCTGGTGAAGCGGGCGACGCCGTTGAGGACGGCGGGCAGTTCGACCGCGGCCCGGTCCAGCGAGGCGCCGTTGAGCAGCAGCAACGCGACACCCGTTGTGGCGTCGTCCTGCGCCTTCGCCAGGCCGGGCTTGACCTGCATGATCAGCCCGGTCAGTGCGTCGGTCGTGTCGGCTACCCGGTCGACCGAGTGCTTCAGGCTCTCTCCTTGCGAGTAGAGGGCCTCCACCAGCGCCCTTGCCTGCGTGAGCAGGGTCTCGAGCTCGCCGCTGCGATGGGCGAGACCACCGATCACCGAGCTCAGATTGCCCAGGACCTCCCCCAGGATCTTGTCGCGCTGTCCGAAGGTGCCCGCGAGCTGGGATGCTTGCACGATCAGGTTGCCGAGGGACACCTGATTGCCCTGGAGGGCCTGGATCAACGTTTCGGACAGGGAGTTGACCTGGTCCGGTTGCAGCACGCTGAACAGCGGTTCGAATCCGGACAGGAGCGCGGACACGTCGAACGACGGCTCGGTTCGCTCCAAGGGAATCCGTGTCCCCGGCGCGACCACGGTGCCCGCTTCCTTGCCCGGCGCCAGGGCGATATAGCGCTGCCCGATCAGGTTCTGGTAGCGCACCAGCGCCTTGGTCGTGGTGGTGAGATGCTGGCGTTCATCGATCCGGAAATCGACCTGGGCGCGGTAGCCGTCGGTGAAATCGATCTTGTCCACGCGGCCGACCCGCACGCCTGCCATGCGTACGTCGTCGCCGACGCGCAGCCCCAGCACATCGGAGAAGATCGCCGAATAGCGATGGGTGTCGCCCTCGACCGACCGCTGCAAGGTGGACCAGATGGTGAAGGTGAGCGCGACGGCGACCACCGCGAACACACTGAATCCCGCAAGCGCCTTGGCTGATTTCATTTACCCGGCCCTTCGTCGTCGGCGGCTACCGTGACCGATCCGCCGGCCAGCACCGGACTCAGCAGCAGGTACTGCGCCACGGTCGGCCGCGTTCCGACGATCGCCGCGACGGCATCGGATCCGCGCAGCGCGATCGGCTTCGCGGTGGTGCCGGGATCCTGCGTGCCGGGCTCCGCCGGTGCACTCGGCGTCGGCGAGAGACCCGGGATGGACGGCAGACCCGGAATGAAGGGAAGACCGGGAATCGCGGGCAGGCTCGGAAGCACCAGCCCCATGGCACCCAGTGGCGCGGGCGCGGCCGGTACAGGTGCGGGCCCTGCCGCATCGAGCCACTTCGGCATCAATTGCGGCGGATAGTTCTGCTCCGGCGCCACCTCAGGAACGGAGGCTCCGCCGCAGCGGGGACCGTACTGGTCGCCGTAGTGCGGGCAGTCCTTCGCCGTGTACTGCTGGAAAGGCGTGAACGAGACATCCATCTTCCACACCATCTGTCTGGCCGGGCCGAAGTGGAACGTGGTGGCCAGCCGTCGCAGTGCCACGTTGAGGTTCGCGGCGGTGTAGGGAATGGCTTCGGGATCCTTGGCCAGACCACCGAACAGATCGTCCAGGCCGGAGACGAGGAACTTGCCCGCGTCGGGATTACGCGCGAACAGCGCGTTGACCGTTTCGACCGTCGCGTTTCCGGTGGCCAGCAGGTCGATGAGTTTCGCTCGCCGTTCGGCCAGTGTCCGCGCGGTGGTCACCGACTCCGACAGCACCCCGACCAGTTCGGGAGCCGACTGGCTCAACGCGATCGACGCCCGCCCGAGATCCCCGAACAGCGCGTCGACGCCGGGGGTAGCCCTGATCTCGGTCAGCCAGTTGTCCAGGCGCTCTATCGTCGAGCCGGGCACCCGCGCCGCGGGATCCAGGGCCGCCGAGAGGGTGGCCAGCACGCGGCCCAGCTTCTCGGGCTGGATGTTGTCGAGCACGTTGCGCAGCACGTTCAACGTGGTCTGCAACGCCACCGTCTCGCTGCCGGTGTCCTCCGGAATGGTCGCGCCGGCGCGCAGCGTCTTCGGTTCCGGCCCGTTGTCGACCAGTTCGATCGCCGTGACGCCGAACAGATTGTTCGGAATCACCCGGGCGGTCACATTCACCGGAATCGTCTCGGCCACACCGGGCTTCAGATCCACGCTCGCCTGCTGCCGGGCGCCACGGGCCACCACGTCCACCGCGGCCACCCGGCCCACGACCATGCCGCGGAATTTGACGTCCGCCCGGCCCGGCAAGCCGTCGCCGGTACTGGTGAGCACGATGGTCACCGGCACCTTGTCCTCGAAGTAGCCGGTGTAGCGCAGCGCCAGCAGGTACAGCAGAACCGCGACCGTGGTCAGCACCGCCAGCCCGGCGAGGGTCAACTGCTTCGCGCTCGGTCCGCGGCCACTGGGGTCCAGAATCATTGTCGGCCTTACCCCGAGATCCGGAATCCGGGATCGATACCCCAGATGGTCAGTGTCAGGAAGAGATTGGCGAACACCATCACGACGATCACCATTTTGATGGCACGCCCGGCCGCGACCCCGACACCTTCCGGGCCACCGGTGGCGACATAGCCGTAGTAGCACTGGATGAACGTCGACAGCATCACGAACACCACCACTTTGAGCAGGGAGAAGAAGACGTCCGTGCCGATCAGGAACTGGAAGAAGTAGTGATCGTAGGTACCGGCCGCCGTTCCGCCCAGGAACAGCACCGTGATCTTGGTGGCCAGATAGGCGGTCGCGAGACCGATGCTGTACAGCGGGATGATGGTCAGGGTGGAGGCGATCATGCGCGTGCTGATCAGATAGGGAAGCGGGCGGATGGCGATGGACTCCAGCGCATCGATTTCCTCGGAGATCCGCATGGAGCCGAGTTGGGCGGTGAATCTGCATCCCGCTTGAATCGCGAAGGCCAAGGTCGCCAGAATGGGCGCGAGTTCCCTGGTGGTGGCGAAGCCGGAGATCGCGCCGGTGAGCGGCGACATCGTGAGGAGGTTCAGCGCCGTGAACGACTCCATGCCGACGATGATCCCGCCGAACGCGCACAAGATGACGACGACGCCGATCGTGCCGCCGCCCACGATGAGCGAGCCGTTGCCCCAGCCGATATCGGCCGTCAGCCGCGTCACCTCACGGCGGTAGTGCCGCAGGACGAACGGAATGGCGGCGAGCGCCTGGAAGAATGTGATGGCCTGGTGCCCCACGCGCTGATTGGCGTGCACCGGCGCCAGCGCGGCCCGTCCGACGGTGCGCAGCGGTTTCAGCGCCGGGGGTGTGTAGCTGCTCGCCACCCTCACACCACCTTCGCCGGAAACAACGTGTTGTACAGCTGGGTGAGAATGATGTTGGTGGCGAACAGCATCAGCGCGGAACTGACCACCGCCGAGTTCACCGCGTTGGCGACACCGCCCGGGCCACCGTGCGCGTGCAAACCGATGTCACAGGCGATCACCGCGGTCAGCACCCCGAAGATCGCGGCCTTCACCAGGGCGATGATCAGGTCGTCGGCCACCGCGAAGGAGGCGAACGAGCTGATGAACGAACCCGGCGTACCGGATTGGGCGTACACATTGAACATGTAGGCGGTCGCGAAGCCGACGAAGACGACGAACCCGCAGAGCAAGACGCTCACCAGTACCGCCGCGGCGAGCCGGGGCGCGACCAGGCGGCGTACCGGGTCGACCCCCATCACCATCATCGCGTCGATCTCTTCCCGGATGGTGCGCGATCCCAGATCGGCACAGATAGCCGAGCCGACCGCACCGGCGACCATCAATGCCGACACCAATGGCGCGCCTTGGCGGATGATGCCCAATCCCGCGACCGCGCCGATGAATGTCGTGGCGCCCACTTGATTCACCAGGGCGCCGACCTGAATGGAGACCACGACGGCGATCGGAATGGCTACGAACACCGTCGGCGCCGCCGACACCCCGGCCATGAACGCGCACTGCTTGATGAACTCCTGGTAGGGAAATCGTCCCCGGACCAGCGAAACGAACAGTTGGACAATCGCTTCGCGGCCCAGAGTGACCTGACGGCCCAGCGTCTCCAGCGAGCGTTGCGGGTGGCGTCGCCACAATCCCGAAGCGCCGGCAACCAACTTCTCGATTTCGCCCGGTTCCAGTGGCGGTTGCTTGTCGGCAGGCGATCGCAGCGAGGCAGTCACTGGTGGCCGTTCCTTTCGATTTCTCGTCCGCCGCACCAGCGGCCGCCCCTTCGATGGCGCGGAGCGTGTGAAGTGTTACACACCGCCCAGACGTCATACAAGAATAAGTGATTGACTATTTCTTCCACGATCGACTACCGCCGCAGGTCTCCATCGAGCCGACGCTCAGGCGAATGACGCTGGCTTGAACTGCGCATATGCCATGTCAGTAGGCAAGTGCCCACTCCATAGCGAGCCTACATACAACGATAAGTAACCGTACATTCCTCATCGTCCACAGGATGGACCAGGCGAGTGACGTGCTACGCGAGGCCCTCCAACCACCGCTGCAGTAGCACCACCAGTGCGACGAGCACCGCACAGCCGGCCAGGAAGAGGCTGAGCACAGCCACCCACATCCCGGCGCGAAGGACGGGATTCACCTTCATCCGCCCACCGAGGATCTTCACCACGATCACGAGAACGTCGATGAGCCACACCACAGCCATCATCAGGTCATGCACACATTCGAGAAGGTGAGCACCGGCCAGCACACGATGGATCCCAGGAACGACATCACCAGGTCGATGCCGTGCATATCGCGAAGATGGCCGGTGTGGGTGAGCGTCCAGATCACCCCCGCCACCCCGTAGGGAACGCCGATGATGATGAGGGTGCCGAGGAACTCGGAGACCTTCATCTCGTAACCGAGTATCCGGTCGAGTCTCTTGAGCATGCGTCGATGCATCCTTTCGCTTCGATCCGCAGCTATGTTAGTCACAATTCTCATTGGAATGGAAGACTTCCCGGCAATCAGGCGCTGAAGTCCCGAACTGAGCAGGAAATAGGACCCCGACGCCGGTTGGACGCGGCCGTCATGTTGATGCAGATTCTCCCTAGCGCTCGCGCGGGTAAAGCCTCGCGACAGGCGGCCGAAGGGCCTCATCACCGGTGCGGCGCCATCACCGCAGTCGTCGCGGAGATCGACCGTTCGCCGAGTACCACAGCCGATCCGAGAGCCGCCCCGTCGCCGACCCGGCCATGGCCCGATTGGCCGTACAGTCCCTCCCCGGAGCTTCGTCACCGGCTTGCGACCGCCTCGCTCAGCTCATCGAAGACGAGCCCGGAGTCCGAGGCGGCCCATCCGCCCTTCGAGACCGCCGAGGCGGCCGGTGACCGTGCCGAGCGATCGAGGTCCCGTCGCGTCCGATCGCCGCTAGGCTGACGCCGACGAGAGCGCCGAAACACCATTCGCGGTGTCGCGGACCGGCGCTCGTGGTCGGGCGCGGAAGCAATGAGGTGTGCGGGATGCGGAACAGTCGGTGGCAGCGGGCGGTCGCGGCCGTCGTGTGCGGAGTCGGACTTGCGGCGGGGTCGTCGGTGAGCGCGGCGGCGGACACCGTCGATGACGCCGGTGTCGTGTGGTTGTGCAGGCCGGATCGGGTGGACGATCCCTGCGCGGGGAGTGCGGCGACGACGGTGCGCCAGGCGGGCCGACCCGATGTGCGCGAGGACCCGGCGCCTGCCGAGGATCCGGGGGTGGACTGCTTCTATGTGTATCCGACGGTGTCATCGGAGCCGACGCCCAACTCCGATACCGTCGTGACGCCGGAGGTGCGGGCAGTCGCCGAGCAGCAGGCGGCCCGATTCTCCCAGGTCTGTCAGGTATTCGCGCCGGTGTACCGGCAGCGGACCCTGACCGCGTTGGCGACGGAGCGGACCTACACCCCCGAGCAGCGCGCGCAGATGTCGCGGATCGCTTACGAAGACGTCCTGCGGGCATGGCGGCAGTTCCTCGCGGAGCGCGAGAGCGGACGGCCGGTCGTGCTGATCGGGCATTCGCAGGGCGCGCGCATGCTGCGCCAACTGATCCGCGAGGAGATCGAACCGCAGCAGGCGGTACGGGACCGGATCCTGTCGGCGATCCTGCTGGGTGGCAACGTGGTGGTGCCCGAGCACGCTGACGTGGGCGGCGACTTCCGATATCTGCCGCTGTGCCGCAGCGAGGAGCAGACGCGATGCGTGCTCGCCTGGCAGACCTTCGGCGCGACCCCGCCGCCGGACAGCCGATTCGGCCGCAACCCCATGACCCCGGAGCCGCTGCCTCGACCGTACGGCCCCGGCTACGAGATCGCCTGCACCAATCCGGCCTCGTTGAGCCGCAACGAATCCCGCACCGCGGCGACCGTGCTCCGCAGCAATCCGGTGCCCAGCCCGCTCGGCGTCGAAGTGGCGCTTCGCCGCGGGCCGTCGGCCGTCGTCGCGCCGACGCCGTGGCTGGTCCCCGCCGAGAAGTACCGGCTCCAGTGCGTGCACGGCGACGACGCGACGGCGCTGATGGCGACTCCCGAACCGGGCAGCCCCGAGCTGTATCCCGTCCCGGACGCGACCTGGGGTCTACACCTCACCGACGTGGAGATCGCACTCGGTGATCTCGTTCGCATCGTGGCGTCTCAGAGCAGCGCTCATCGCGCCGGGCATCGCTGAACATACGAGCTGCGACCGCCGACGAACCTCGGAAGAGCGCGATAACCTCGTCGACTCGCAGTCCGTCCTATTCGGGGATTGTCGCTATCGCGTCGATTTCGACGAGTGCGCCGGGGCGCGCGTGTCCCGCGGTGGAGACGACCGTGACGGCGGTGCGGTGATCGCCCCACACCGATCGCGACGCCGCGTATCCCACCTGGGCATCGACTCCGTCGACCAGGTAGATGGTGAGTTTGACGACGTGCTCGGGACCGGTGTTCGCGGCGGCGAGCACGGTCAGCACGTTGCGCATCGCCTGGACGGTTTGCGCTTCGATGCCGTCGAGCAGTTCTCCGGTGCTGTCGGTGCCGAGCTGGCCGCCGACGTACAGTGTCCGGGCGGCGGGTGCGATCACGCCCTGCGTGAAGGCCGGGTTCCGGTGCAGTTCCTCGGGGTCGAGATGCGTCGTGGTCACGGGTCTCCTCATGGTGGCGGGGCCGGTGTGGGTGTAGAGGTCGCGCAGCAGGCAGACCTCGGACAGGTGGTGGATCAGCTCGCGGTGGATGTGCAGCACCAGGTCGGCCATGGGCAACTCGGGAAAGGGCTCCTTCGCGCCGATCGGCTCCCGGAGTGCGGCCGGTCCGAGACCGCTCACCCCCGCCAGCCAGGTGTCGACCTGGGCCTCGAGCTGGTCGAGCGCGGTGGCCGCGTCGCCTGCGTACTCCCATGTCTCGTACGACGCCGCCGGCGCGCCGAAGTGGGCCGCGTTGCGCGCGGCGAGCACGCCGACGATGACGTGACCGAGTCGCCAGGCGATGGTGGTGAACGGTGCGGGAACCGGCTCGGGAAGGGCGAAGTCGATCGTGAAATCGCCCGCACCGGCCTGCACGGGCGCCGTCGAAGTGCCGCGCGGGCGCACGTTCCAGGCGTCCGGCACCGGTGACCAGAAATACTCGTCGTCGGTGAGGCCGTGGAGCCGGGGCCGGAGCTGCCGGGTCCAGTGGAACTCCCACTGCTCGCGCAACGTCTTGTTCCAGTCGAGTTCGTCTGCGTCCATGCCGCCACCCTGACATGCCCAGCGGACAGAATCGGTCCGCTATTTCTGGCAGGCTGAGCGACATGGAGGCGGCGAGCGCTGGCGAGCGGGGCACGACCGAGCGGGTGCTGACGCTGCTCGGGTTGCTCCAGCAACGCGAGGTCTGGACCGGGCCCGAACTCGCCGACCGGCTCGGCGTCACAGCGCGCACCATCCGGCGCGATGTCGAGCGCTTGCGCGCGCTCGGCTACCTGGTGCATGCCGACCAAGGCGTCGGCGGCGGTTACCGGCTCGGCCGGGGACAGGACCTCCCGCCGCTGCTTCTCGACGACGAGGAAGCGATCGTCACGGCGGTGTCGCTGCTGGTCGGCGCGGGTGGCGCGGTGGCGGGCGCCGGCGCCGCCGCACTCCGAGCGCTGGCCAAGCTCGACCGGGTCCTGCCCACCCGATTGCGGCACGAGGTGCGTGCGCTCTCCGGTGCGGTGGAGTCCTTCGGCGGAGGCCGCGCCCCGGTCGACCCCGGCGTGCTCATGACCCTGGCCAGAGCCTGTCGCGACGAGGTGGAGGCGGGCTTCGACTACCCCGCCGGGAGCGAGGTGCGACGGCGGCGGGTGGAGCCCTACCGCCTGGTCGCCTCCGACCGCCGCTGGTACCTGCTGGCCTTCGACCTCGATCGCGACGACTGGCGCAGCTTCCGCGTGGACCGGATGACCGATGTGTCCGCACGGACGTGGCGTTTCCGCCCCCGCACGGCGCCCGAGGCGGCGGCCTACGTGCAGGAAGGGGTGGCGAGCCGGGTCTACCCGCATCGCGCCCGCTTCCTGGTGCACGCCTGCGCCGACACGGTGCGCGCGCAGATCCCGGCGTCGGCGGCAGTGGTGCGACCACGCGGCAGCGAGCTCTGTGAAGTGCTCAGCGGCGCCGACGACAGCCTCGACATCGTGCTCGTGCACATGCTGTTGCTCGGGCACGACTTCGAGATCCTCGACCCTCCCGAACTCGGGCAGCGCAGTCGCGCGCTGGCGCAGCGGCTGCTCTCGGCCGGGGCGGCGATCGCACCGCCGCCGGAGGTCGAGGAGTCGTGAACCGGCTCGCGGGATCGCGGCGCCGCGTGCGCTCTATGCTGGTGGCCCGCACGCACTCGGCCGTGCAGCGCCGCATGGCCGCGGGGGTCGGGTTGCAGCCGAGCCACCGCCGATGAATCTTCCCGCCGGAGTCCAGCCGGACGGATTCAGTCGGGTCGTTCGTGGACGGTCAGCAGCAGATGATCGAACCGGGTGCGCTGCTGAACCGGCCCGCCGCCCTGCGCGACGACCGCGGCGACTAGTTTGGCCGCCAGATCGCGCAGTTTGGTGTTGGTTTCCTGGGAGCGCCACTGCAACACCCCGAACGCCTGCTCGGCATTGATGCCGTAGATGAACATCAGGACGCCTTTGGCCTGCTCGATGACCTCCCGTGCGGCCACGACCTCCGGCAGCGTCTCCTTCAGCACTTCCTGCCGGTTCTGGTCCAGCCGACCGGTCAGATCCACGTAGTAGCCGGTGGTTCCCACGGTCGCGCCGGTCGAGTCGTGCAATCGATCCCCCACCACCAGCACGTGATGCACCCGGCCGGCCAGATCGATGATGCGGTGCCTGCTGCAGAACGGCTCACCGGTCCGCACCGCCGTGGCCAGCGTCTCCGCGACCGTGGCGCGGTCGTCCGGATGCTTGTGCGCCAAGAGCAGTTCCGTGGTGGGCTCTACCGTCCCCGGTGCGTACCCGTGCAGCCTCGCGACCTGATCCGACCACTCCCACCGGTGGTCGGCGAACCAGAATCGGAAGCTTCCGATGGTCTCCAGCTCTTGCCGCTCGCCGACGGCGGTCTCCGCCGGGCTGCCGTTGCCAGGATGCGCCGTTTCCGTCACCACTCGATCATTCACTCCCGTGGGCGCCTGCGCGCAGGCACGTCTACCTCGCCCCAGCGTCCAGCACACGAACGGTGTTGCGGGCGGCGAGGGGTTCGTAGTGGTCGGTGAAGAGTTTCACGACGAGTTCGCCGCGGCTTGCGACCGAGGAACCGGCCACCCGCCTGCGCCGCCAATTGGACGCGGTCGATTCACCTCACCAGGGCCGCCGCCTGCTGACCATGGCGATCCGGACCATGGGTCCGATCCTCTGGCCCGTGCTCGCCGAGCACGACCGGACGATGCTGCGCGAGAGATATTTCCGGACCATCAGCAGCCTCAGCTCCCCGATGGTGCCGCATAACGCGCGAATCATTCTGCGCCTGCTGGATTCCGGGCAGTTACGGCTGCGACCGGGTGTCACGAAGCCGGCGGCCCGGCCCGGCGGTGGTTTCACAGTGTTCGACGGCACCGACCGGCCCGCCGACATAGTCTTCAACGCCGTCAACCCACCCGCCTACACCACACCGCAGGAGACCGAACCGCTCCTCGGCGCACTGATCGCCACCGGCGCAGCGGAACTCGCGCCGACCGGCGGTCTGCGCATCGAGCGCGGCACCCGCCGCCTCCTCGTCGGCGACCACCCCGACCCCACCTGGCACGCCCTCGGCAACCTGGCCGCGGACTCGATGTTCATCGCCACCAATCCTCCCGGTCTCGCCGCCGAAGCTGCGATCCTCGCAAACCACCTGACGATTCCCTCCATCAAGTGATCAGCCCCGCCCGAGCCTCGATTGCGGGACCGACCCTGGCGAACCAGCTGTGGGGCAGGGGCGTGTCTACGCCGGGCTCGCGGACTCGAGCGATAGCCGCCCCCTTCGCCGGACGCCGCAACGATGGATCATGGTCCTCGCGACCGTTCTTTCTCTCGCCGATGTCAGCTCGAATCCGCTGCGGCCGTGAGTATCGAGCGGGATGGCTCCGGACGAAAGCGCGGTCACTGCGCGACAGCTACCTAACCGCGTCTGCCTCGACCCGCGCGGCGAGGCGGGACCGGCAGGCGTCGACCGGTTCAGCGGAAATCTGTTGCGTGGTCGCTCGCCCACTGCGCGAAGGTGCGCGCAGGGCGGCCGGTGATTTCCTCGATGATCCTCGACACCGGCGACGGAGCGACTGTTCCGGCCTTCCATCCAGCCAATACGGCGTCGACACCGATCGACGGCATGGTCTCGCTCAATTCCGCGCGCGCCTGTTCGGCGGAGATCTCTTCGACGACGATCTCACGGCCGATGGCCTCACCGATGTGCTGCACCTGCTGCCGCAGCGTCAGCGACTCAGGGCCCCACACGGCGTAGGCGCGGCGGTGATGACCCGGCTCGGTCAGCGCGGTCACCGCGAGCGCTGCCAGGTCATGTTCGTGGATGGGTGTGGTCCGCGCGTCGGCGTACGGCAATCGGACGACGCCTTCGTCGCGGATGGACTTCTGCCACCACCACAGTGCGTTCGTGGCGAACATGCCGGGCCGAATGAAGGTCCATTCCAGGGCGGACTCGACGATGGCGGACTCGACGATGCCGTGCGTCCGGGCAATCGGGTTGTCCGCGGCATTGCTTTGCAGGACGGCACCGGACGACAGGAGTACGACGTGCCGTATCCCGGCGGTCTCGGCTGCCGCCACGAAACCGTCGATCCCGTCGGGCTTGGCGTAGAGGAACACGCGCTCGGCGCCCTCGAGTGCGGCGGGCAGCGTTTCGGGGCGCTCCAGATCGGCCATGACGACCTGCCCGACCGGCGGCAAGCCCGCCGTGCCGGGTTCCCTGCTCGTCAGACGGACCTGCTCGCCCTTCGCGATAAGGTCGGCCGCGACGTGGCGACCGACATTGCCTCTGGCTCCGAAAACGACTGTGACCATGGCGGTACCGTAGCGAGCCAACTTTCTTCCGGTAAGGACATACCTTCAGGTAAGCTCCGGATGTGACGGTACGCCCGCAGGTCCCCAACGCCGCATGGCCGGTGATGAGTGACGCATTCAACAGCGATTGCCCTGCGCGTGAGATCCTCGACCACATCACCAGCCGGTGGGGAATGCTGATCCTGGCCGCCCTCGGCGGCGGTCCACTACGGTTCTCCGAACTGCACGGCTTGATCGGCGGGATCAGCGAGAAGATGTTGTCGCAGACGCTGCGCACGCTCGTCCGCGACGGGCTCGTCGCACGCACTGTGGAGCCCACCACGCCCCCGCGGGTCAGCTACGAGCTCACCGCCCTCGGCCAGGGTCTCACCGAGTCGCTGCGGCAGTTCCTGGACTGGATCCGGCAGCACACCGTCGAGGTGGTCGCCGCCCAGCGCCGCCACGACCGGCAACGCCCGTGATCCCGAGTACGCCCTCCCCTCCTGGGTTCATAGGAACCTCCGGCTGATAGCAGCGGAAAGGTGAGTCCCCACGGGTTCCCGTGGTCGTGGCCCGACACCGGATGGGTGGCAATGTTGCCCGGAATGCATTGCGGTTCATTCATTCTGAATTTCGCCGCCCGAACCGGTGCGGCGTGGCGGTCGGGAGGTCGGGAGGTCGCCGAGTCCGGCCACCTGCACCGACGTTCGTCCATCGATGGCCGAAGCGGTCTCCCGTTTCACCGGTTCGGCTCATCCGCTCGCACACGGCCATCGACGGCCGCTGCGAGGCCGACTCCTGCTCGGGCGGGCCGGTCGGCCATCGAGGTATGGTTAGCTCTATGAACACTCAAAGGTTGCGAATCTGCCGCGATTTGTGTGTTGTGATGTCGTGACCAACACTTCCGGAGACGCGTATCCCCTCGCGGACACGATGACCACCACGGTCGCGGCGCACGACGGCGCGACGGTGCTGACGGTGGCCGGCGAGGTCGATCTGGCGACAGCCCCCGCGCTGGAGAACGCGATCGATGCCATTCTCAGCAGCAAGCCCGCGGCCCTGATCATCGACCTCACCTCGGTCAGCTTCCTCGCCTCGGCGGGCATGGCGACGCTCGTGGCAGCCCACCAGCGCGCGGGCTCGACCACCTCGATCGCGGTGGTCGCGGAGGGCCCGGCGACCAGCAGGCAGCTGAAGATGACCAGCCTGGATCAGGTGTTCGCGCTGCATTCGACGCTGGACGCCGCGCTGGCGGCGCTCCGCCAGAGATGACCCCCGCCGCTGCCGCCGTCGCATCCGTCGACGGCGGCAGCGCCTTGTCTCAGACCAGTTCGCGCAACTGTTCGATCAGCTTGACGCGCTCGGCGGCGGTGGCCGCCATCGGCACCACGTTGAGGACCGTGACGCCCGCCTCCCTAAACGCCGCGACGCGCTCCTTGACATAACCGGCCGGACCGACCAGGGAGATGTCCCGGACCAGCTGGTCCGGCACCGCCTTGGTCGCGGCCTCCTTCTCCCCCGCCAGGTACAGCTCCTGGATGCGATCGGCCTCGGCGCCGTAGCCGTATTTCGTGGCCAAGGTGTGGTAGAAATTCTTGCCCTTGGCGCCCATGCCGCCGATGTAGAGCGCCAGATGCGGCTTCACGAACTCCAGCAGCGGGTCCACGTTGTCCCCGATGGCCAGCGCCGGGCCTGCGTAGACGTCCAGGTCACCGAGGACCGGATCGCGCTTGGCGAGACCGGCGGTGAGCGAGTCCGCCCACACCTCCTTCGCCTTCTCCGGCAGGAAGAAGATCGGCTGCCACCCCTCGGCGATCTCGGCGGCCAGTTCCACGTTCTTCGGGCCGAGCGCGGCCAGCAACACCGGAATGCGCTCGCGCACCGGGTGGTTGATCAGCTTGAGCGGCTTACCGAGGCCGGTGCCCCGGTCGGCGGGCAGCGGGATCTGGTAGTACTTGCCCTGATATTCCAGGCGCTCGCGCCGCCAGACCTTCCGGCAGATCTCCACCAGTTCGCGGGTGCGGCCGATCGGCGCGTCGTAGGGCACGCCGTGGAAGCCCTCGATCACCTGCGGACCCGACGCGCCCAGCCCGAGCACGTAGCGTCCGTCGGAGACGAAGTCCAGGCCCGCCGCGGTCATGGCGGTCAGGCTCGGCGTGCGCGTGTAGAGCTGCAGGATGCCGGAGGCCAGCTGCAGGGTGGTGGTCTTGGCGGCCAGGTAACCGAGCGCGCTCACCGCGTCGAACGAGTACGCCTCGGGCACGAACACGATGTCCAGGCCCGCCCGCTCGAGGTCGGCGACTTCGGCCGCCGCCTCTTTGAAGCCCCCCGAGTAGTTGATGCTCAATCCGATCCGCATAGCACTCAACATAACGGCGGGTACGTCCCTGCCTCGCACCGGCCGGGTCCGATCCCGGCAAGGCGTGGTCACGCCCGAGGCGGCGGCGCCACGGGGTAGCGTCTACACGTAGTCCTTCCTCGCCGTAGAACGAAAGGCAATACGCACGTGTCGCAGCCCAGCTCGTCGTCCACGGAAACTGCGCCGTCCTCCGGCGAGGTCACCCTCGCGCAGTACCTGGGCGATCTGGCCGCCAAGATTCCCGCACCGGGCGGCGGCGCGGTGGCGGCGTTGCACGCCGCGCAAGGCGCCGCGCTCGTCGCGATGGTCGCGCGCTACACCACTCGCGCCAAGGACGTTGAGAACCGGCCGGTGATCGACCGGATCATCGAGGCCGCCGACGCCGCCCGCGAGCGCGCGCTCGCGCTGGCCGCCGCCGACGCCGCCGCGTTCACGGCCGTCGGCGCCGCCTACAAGCTGCCCAAGGACACCCCGGAGGACCTCGCAGCCCGCACCGCGGCGATCAATGCCGCGCTGATCGAGGCCGCCCGCGTGCCCGCCGAGGTCGTCGACGAGGCCGACGAGGTGCTGTCGCTGGCCGCGGAGCTGTTCCCGATCGGGAATCCGAACGTCGTCACCGACATCGGCGCTGCCGCCGACGCCTGCCGCGCCGCCGCGACCACCTCGCAGCTCAACATCGAGATCAACCTGGCATCGCTGCCCGCCGCCGAGGGTGACCGGTTCGCCGCGGTCCTGATCCGGATCGAGGAGCTGACCGCGCGGGCGGACGCCCTGCACGCCGACGTCGTGCACGCGGTCCGCCGATAGCCGCACCATCGCGCAGGGCCGCCCGTTCAGGCGGGCGGATTCCAGGCGACCAGTACGACCTTGCCGCGCACCCGTCCCGATTCGCCGAGTTCGTGCGCCTTCGCGGCGTCCGAGAGCGGCAGCGCCTGGTCGATCGTCGCCCGGAGGTGACCGCGCTCGACCATCGTGGCGATCTCGCGCAGTGATACCGCAGAGGGTTCGACATAGAACCGCTCGTAACGCGGGTCTGCTTCCGCGTCCGAACCCTGGGTGTCGATCAACCTGCCGTCGGGACGCAGCACCGGAAGGGAGCGGGACCCGTACGCACCGCCGACCAGATCGAGCACGAGGTCGACGTCGCGCACCGCGGCGCCGAAATCGACCGCGGTGTAGTCGATCATCTCGTCGGCGCCGAGACCGCGCAGGTACTCGTGGTTGACCGCACGCGCGGTACCGATCACATGCGCTCCGCGATGCCTGGCGATCTGCACCGCCAGATGCCCGACGCCTCCCGCGGCCGCGTGCACCAGCACGCGCTCCCCAGCACCGAGCGCGGCCAGCGCCTGCCAGGCGGTCAGCGCCGCAGTCGGCAGTGCCGCCGCGTGTACCAGATCGATGTTCCTCGGCGCCGCCGCCAGCGTGTGCGCCTGCGCCACTACGTATTCCGCGTTCGCTCCGCCGAACACCATGCCGTACACGGGAGCGCCGATCGCGAACCTGTCCACCCCGGCACCGAGTTCCTCGACGACACCCGCCACATCGAGTCCCAGCGTCAGCGGTGGATCGCCGAGCTTCCCGATCAGTCCGGCGCGCACCTTCCAGTCGGCTGCGTTGACGCTGGTCGCGGCGACCCGTACCAGCACCTCCCCCGGGCCGGGCCGCGGCCGATCCACCTCGACCACCTCGAGGACTTCCGGGCCACCGAACGCGTACTGCGTGATTGCGAGCATGTACCGATTCTGTGGCCACCTGGTACCTTTCGGGAAGAAGGCACCTTCTTGATACCGAGGTTCCCTATGGATACCGCATGTGACCGGCCGGAGACCGGCAGCCTGGTCGAGAGCTACCTGCATCACTGCCCCGCGCGGGAAGTGCTCGCCGTCCTCGCCGACAAGTGGGTGATGCTGGTGCTGAGCGTCCTGCGCTCCCATGCCGGGCCGATCCGCTTCAACGAACTGCGCCGCCGCCTCGACGGCATCACGCAGAAGATGCTCACCCGAACCCTGCGCAACTTGGAGCGGGAGGGCCTCGTGCGCCGGGCGGTCTATCCCACGGTGCCGCCCCGGGTGGAGTATTCGCTCACCGAACTCGGTGCGAGCATCGGGGCGATCAGTCACGCCATGGGCGTCTGGGCCGTCGAACACCAGGACCGAATCGTCGCCGCGCGGGCGGAATTCGACACGCGAGCCGCGGCCGAACCGGAACCGCTGCCACGCGGACTCGCGCGCTGACCGCCTCGTCGGGCCCGGCCGCAAGACTCGAGCGACTCACTGCCGTTTCGACCGCACCCGGCGGGGTACGCGGTCATTGGTGGGCCTATCCCCCCGCACAACCGGACCATGGACCGGTTCTATCTGTGGCCGAGTTGATCATGGGGCCCTAAAATGTTCCTTGCCTACCACACCAGCTCGAAGGGGTGGACGCCATGAGGAGCGCCATTCGGTACCTGTTCCTCGCGACCGTGATCGTGGCACTGGCCGCGTTCGGGTCGGGTGCGGCGGCCGCGACGATGATCGTGCGGCCGACGCCTCCGGTGGCAGCGATCGGACCCTCGAACGGCCAGGTGGTGGGCGTGGCTCATCCCGTGACCATTCGGTTCGCCGCACCTGTCACGGATCGCGCGAAGACAGAACAATCCATCGACATCAGAACGACCCGGCCGTTGCCGGGCACATTCGCGTGGACCGACGATCGCGAAGCCGTGTGGACGCCGAGCGGGTTCCTGCCCGCCGACGCCACCGTCCTCGTCTCGGTCGGTGGCGTACGCACGGAATTCCGTACCAACGCAGGTGTTTTCGGCGAAGCGAACATGTCGGCGCATACCTTCACGGTTACCGTCGGCGGCACCGTCGTCCGCACGATGCCGGCCTCGATGGGCAAGCCGGGGTACGAAACACCGGCCGGCACCTGGCCGGTGCTGGAGAAGTTCCGTTCCGTCGTGTTCGACTCCCGCACCATCGGCATCCCGCTGAGTTCGCCGGAGGGCTACGTCATCAACGGCGAGTTCGCCGAGAGGCTCACGTGGGGAGGCGTTTTCATCCACTCGGCGCCGTGGTCGGTAGACCAGCAGGGTTATGCGAACGTCAGTCACGGCTGTATCAACCTCTCCCGCGACGACGCCGAATGGGTCTATCACACGATCGGCGTCGGCGATCCGGTCGTCACGCACTGGTGAGCGGCGCCCTCCGCCGGGTAGCGTCTTGCGACATACCCGAGGGGAGGGCCATCCTTGCGCGAGTTTCCGATCCCACCACCGCGTGACGCGAAGGAAGCCGAGTTCCAAGACCTCTGGGGGCCATGGGCTCTCGTCACGCCGCGCGATGTGAGCGAGGTCCTCGGCGACATCGACGCCCCGTGGTGGATCGCGGGCGGGTGGGCGATCGACGCATGGACCGGAACGCGGCGCGAGCACAGTGATGTCGACGCGTCGATGTTCCGTGCCGATCTGCCCGCTCTGCGCACCGCGGCACGAGGCCGCTTGCACATCTGGTCTGCCGGCCCGGACGGCATTCGCCCCGTCGATGACCGCTTCCCCGCCTTGCCCGAAAGCGCCGACCAGGTCTGGCTGCGGGCGAACGCACGGTCTCCGTGGCTGATCGACCTCCTGCTGAATCCCGGACAGCGGGGCGCCTGGGTCAACCGGCGCGATCGGACCATGGCCGCACCCCTCGACGAGGTGACCTGGATCGCGGACGATGGCATCCGCTACCTGAATCCCGAGTTCGTGCTGATCTTCAAAGTGAAACAGGCCCGGCCGAAGGACCGCGTCGACCTCGAACGGACCTGGCCGGAGTTGAGCGCCGCCCAGCGCACCGTGGTGCGGACCTACGTGTCCGACCACTACCCCGAACACGAATGGCTGGCTCTGCTGAAGTGACACCCGCCCACCGGCCACCTCGAGGCCGGGTGGGAGACCCGCCGGTATCCTCCGGTGGGCGCCTGGCTCAATTGTGAACGGGGCAGGGCGTTCCCGCGTCGTGGCGATGCGGTTAATCTGACGGGGACCTGATGGAGGGCGGGGCGATGGATCGACCGGAGATGAGCGCGCGACCCGGCTACGACCGGGGAAATCCGTATGGCACCGGGGTGCCCGGGCAGGCGCCGGCCGGCGAGGAGTACCGCGGCGAGTGGGCCACGTGGGTGGATCGGCCGCAGGACCAGGCGCAGCCCGCCGAACCCGTGCACACGCAGGCGCCCGGGCCGGACGAGTACGAAGATCAATTCGCGGGACTGATCGACCGCTCTCCCGCGCCGCGTAAGACGCGCCGGTGGGCGGTACCACTGCTCGGCACGCTCGGCGTTGCCGCGCTCGGCTTCGCGGCCTTCCTACAGTTCGGGACCGGCGGCTCCGACCGGCAGGCCGCCGCACCGGTCTCGTCCGCGCAGGGCACCGCTCCGGCGGCGCCGATCGCACAGTGCCCCGCCGAGCGGGTCGGCAACCGGATTCAGGGCAATGGCGTGGGCGGCTTCGATTCCGGTCCGGCGGTGATCTTCGCCTTCCAGCACGCCTATTACGTGGACCGGTCCGGCGAGCAGGTCCGCGCAACCACCACCGCGGACGCCTCGGTACAGGCCGCCGACGCCATCCAGCGCGGCATCGACAGCATCCCCGCGGGCACCACCCACTGCGTGGCGATCACTCCCGGCGCGTTCGCGGGCCAGTACACCGTGGTGGTCACCGAACATCGCCCCGGGCAGCAGCCGGTCACCTACAACCCGCAGGTCGTCACCACCACCAAGGACGGCAGCCGCACGCTCATCAGCGCCATCGCCCGGGGGTGAGGCGGCTTCTCAGGCGGAGCCGCTCGGCCGGTCGGATTCGGCGGCGGTCACGACGTGGCGCATCAGCAGGGCCGTGGTGACCGGGCCCACGCCGCCTGGAACGGGGCTGAGCCCGGCTGCCTTGCCGCGCACCGACTCGGCGTCGACATCGCCGACGATCTTGCCGTCGGGAGCCTCGTTGGTGCCGACATCGATGACCACCGCACCCTCCCGGACGTGCTCGCCGGCGATCAGGCCGATGCGGCCCGCCGCGGCGACGACGACGTCGGCGGTGGCGGTCACGGCGGCGAGGTCGGCGGTGCGCGAATGGCACACCGTGACGGTCGCGTCTTTCGCCAGCAGCAGCTGCGCCAGCGGCTTCCCGACGACGTTCGAGCGGCCGACGACCGCGACGTGCCGGCCGGTCAGCGGGATCTCGTGGTGTTCGAGCAGTTCGACAACGGCCTCGGAGGTGGCGGGGACGAAACCGTCCAGCCCGGTCGCGAGCAGGCCGAGCGACAGCGGGCTGACGCCGTCGACATCCTTGGACGCGACGATCGCGGAGCTCACGTCGTCGAGCGTGACACCCGCCGGGAGGGGCGTCTGCAGCATGATCGCGTCGGTCGCCGAATCCGCACCGCGCGCGGTGAGTTCGGCGCGGATCTCCTCGGCGCTCGCCTCGGGGCCGAGATCGACCGTGTCGCAGGCTATTCCGAGTCGCTCGGCCGCCTTGCGGAGCGAGTTCACATACCAGGTGCTCGCCGGGTCGTCGTTCGCCACCACCAGGGCGAGGCGCGGGGCGGCGCCGCCGTCGGTGAGCGCGGCGGCGCGGGCCTTGGTGTCGGCGTTGATTGCGGCGGCGAGTTCCTTGCCGGACAGCGAAACGGTATCCACGTTGACACAGCCTAACGGGCGCGGCCGGGCGCGTTCCTCCCCAGCCCACGTCCGGCGATGCAAACTCGGGGCAATCACACGGCGAGCCTGACTCGAGCAGGCCATGCGACCACAGCGAGGCCGAACGGCGCACGCAGCCGGGCGTTAGTCGCCGACCACGGCACGCCGGTGGCAGGTCCGGCGGCACCGCCGCACCGCCGACGACGCCGGCGAACAGCCGCCTCGGCACTTCCCCAGTGCGCGACTGTGATTCAAGTAGTTTCGAACGCCTTCGGATCCGAAAGAGGCCGCCGCGATCCTTCCTCGAAAACGAACCAACGCCCCGGTTTCACCCCCGGCACGCGCACCGGGGCGACATCGCGGGAGCCGGTGCGCGAATTGCCGGTTGGACGAAGAGTTCGCCCGTATGGTATTTCGTGTTTGCCCCAGCTAACTGCTAGCACGTGCCAACCCGTTCCACAGCGGAAAGGTGACGACTGTAGTGATGATCTCGAGGCAGTGGAAACTTCTCGTCGCGGCGTCGTTCGCCGCGTTCTCACTCACCGGCCTGGCCGGTGTCCCCGCGCACGCCGCGCCGGAGACCGACGCCCTGTACAACTCCGCCCAGCGCCACTTCACCAACGGCGACGACGCCGCGGGCCGGGCCGACCTGCGCAATCTGATCGGCGCCGACCCCGCCGACGCCGAAGCGCTCGCCTTGCAGGCGATCTGGTCCGACTACGCCGGTGACCTGCCCGCGTTCGTGGACGCCATGGCACGGCTGCACGTGGTCGATCCGGGCTTGGCACAGGGCACCGACAACGTGCTCGGCGCCGTGCGCGCCGCGGTGGGCACGTTGCCGAACCCGCTGCCCGCGCTGGCGGGGCCGCAAACCGGCATCGTCGTGCTCGGCTACGGCCTGTTGCCGGATGGTGCGTTGCGCCCCGAACTGGTGAACCGGCTCACCGCGGCGTGGTTGCAGTCGATCGCCGCTCCGCTGTCGCCGATCGTCGTCACCGGCGGGAATCCGCAGAACGGCATCACCGAGGCCGAGGCCATGCGCGACTGGCTGGTCTCCCACGGCGTGGCGCCCGCGCGCATCCACGTGGAGAGCCGCGCGGGTTCGACCGTGCAGAACGCGCTGTTCAGCACGAGGCTGCTGCGGGATGTCGGTGCGACGAGCGCGATCGTGGTGACCTCGCCGAACCACATCCGCCGTGCCGTCGCCGATTTCGTCGTCGCGGGCACCCGGGTCGTCGGCGCGACGACCTCGCTCGAACAACTGGTTTCGCAGCTGCCGCCGCCCGGCAAGCCGGGCCAGCGCGGCATCTATCTCGACGCCACGCGTACCTTCCAGCTCAGCACGGCACGCTAGTTGCCGGCCGATCGGGATTCGCGCCGTGCGCGCCGGTCCCGATCGCCGTGGAAATTCGTTGGCGGCGTCCCGCGTGGGCGCGGCAGGATGGCCCGGTGACGTCAGCCGGAAATTCCGATGTGGTCGCCCGGCTCCGGGCGGCGGGCTGCGTGTTCGCCGAGGACGAGGCGCGACTGCTCACGGCCGCCGCCGCGGAGACCGGCGTTGCGCTGGAATCGCTCGTCGCCCGGCGCGTCGCCGGTAGCCCGCTGGAGCACCTGCTCGGCTGGGCGGAGTTCCACGGGCTGCGGGTGGCGGTGTCTCCCGGCGTCTTCGTGCCCCGGCAGCGCACCGCGTTCCTCGTCGACCGCGCGGTCGAGCTGATCCACGCCCGGACGGGTCATCCGGTGGTGGTCGATCTGTGCTGCGGTTCCGGCGCGCTCGGGCTGGCGGCGGCTCGGATCGCCGCCGACGAAGGTCGTCCGGTCACGCTGGCGGCCGCCGACATCGATCCGATCGCGGTCGAGTGCGCCCGCCGGAATCTCACCCCGCTCGGCGCACCGGTCTACGAAGGGGATCTCTTCGAGCCCTTGCCCGGGGAATTGCGCGGTTGTATCGACATCCTGCTCTGCAACACCCCGTACGTGCCCTCGGAGATGATCGCGCGGATGCCGCCGGAGGCCCGCGACCACGAACCACGCACCGCCCTCGACGGCGGCCCGGACGGCTTGGACGTCTTGCGCCGGGTCGCGGCCGAGGCCGCCGATTGGCTGTCTCCGGGCGGGCATCTGCTCGTGGAGTCCAGCGAGGATCAAGCGCCGACCGCGCTCGCCGTGCTGGCGGAGAACGGTCTCGCGGGCCGGGTCGCGGCATCCGAAGAGCACTACGCGACCGTGGTCATCGGCACCCGTCCACGCTGACCGCCGCGGCCACCCGTCGAGGAAGCGCCGTACACCATTCGAGCGGTGCGGCCCAGGAGTTCACCGCGCCGCGCTCTACTTCCCGCGACCGGTGAACTCGTCCATGGAGTGGTAGACGCCGACCGTGTCGAGGAACAGGTCACGCAGCTTGATCGGCAGCAGGCCGGAGATCGCCTTGTTCAGCCGCGAGGTCCACGGCAGCACGACCAGCGGGGCGCCGTTCTTCATCTCCCGCCACGAGGTGTCGACCACCTTGTCCTGGTCCAGGATCGGGGTGAACAGGAAGCCCTTGGCGCCCTCGAACATTCCGGTGTTGATGTAGGTCGGGCAGACCGTGGTGATCTTCACGTGCTCGTGGCCGGCCTGTTCCAGTTCGATGCGCACCGAGTCCGACCAGCCCAGCGCCGCCCACTTGGAGGCGGCGTACACGCTCATGCGCGGGTTGGACACCAGGCCCGCCGAGGAGGCGATGGTCAGCACCCGCGCCTCGGTGGTTCCGGCGACCATGGCGGACAGGAACTCGAGCGTGACGTACATCGGGGCGAGCGAGTTGATCGCCATGGTCTTGTCGATGTCGGCGCGGTTCTGCGTTTCCCAGAAGTAGTTGTTGCCGCGCACGATGCCGGCGTTGTTGACCAGGATGTCGATGCCGCCGACCTGCTCGCGCACGCCGGCCGCCGCCTCGGTGATCGCCTCGGGCGAGGCCACGTCAACCACGAAGTGATGAACGGCGCTGCCGCGGCCGGTCAGCTCGGCGGCGGTGTCCTTCAGCGCGGCCTCGTTGATGTCCCACAGCACCACCGCCGCGGCGCCTTCGCGCACCGCGCGCTCGGCGAACAGCTTGCCCAGGCCCATCGCGGCCCCCGTGACCAGGACCCTCTTGCCCGCCACCGTGTCCAGTTTCATCCGTACCGCTTCCTGATCCGTGAGTCGTGCGAGTTACTTCTGCCGAAGCGCTTTCATGACGCCGAAATACAGCGTCATCGTCTTGGCCCAGAGCGCTTCGGACATGCCGGGCAGCGGAGCGATCGGCACTACCCGCTGCACCGCGATGGTCTGGGTGTCGATGTACTTGAGCAGGCCCTCGGGACCGTGCCTGCGTCCGGTGCCGGAGATGCCGAGTCCGCCGGACGGCGCGTCGGCGCTGCCCCAGGCGGCGATGAAGCCCTCGTTGACGTTCACCGAGCCCGCCTCGATCCGCGCCGCCACCTCCCGGCCGCGGGCGGTGTCCTTGGTCCAGACACTGGCGTTGAGGCCGTAGGCGGTGTCGTTGGCCTGTTCGACGGCTTCCTCGTCACTGCTCACGCGGTAGATCGAGACCACGGGGCCGAAGGTCTCCTCGCGGTGGACCGTCATGCCGGGCCGCACGCCGGCCAGCACGGTGGGCTCGTAGAAATACGGTCCGAGGTCCGGACGCGCGCGACCGCCCGCCAGCACCGTGGCACCCTTGGCCACCGCGTCGTCGACATGCGCGACGACCGTGTCGAGCTGGCGCTGGAAGGTCAGCGATCCCATGTCGCTGTGGTAGTCCAGACCGCCGCCGAGCCGGATGGCCTCGACGTGCCCGACGAATTCGGTGACGAAGCGGTCGTAGACGCTGTCGTGCACGTAGATGCGTTCCATCGACTCGCACAGCTGTCCCGCCGAGGCGAAGCAGGCCCGGATGGCGATCTTGGCGGCGCGTGAGACGTCCGCGTCGGCGAGCACCAGCAGCGGGTTCTTGCCGCCGAGTTCGAGCGAGTAGCCGATCAGGCGCTCACCCGCCTGCCGGGCGATGGTCCGTCCGGTCGCACTGGAGCCGGTGTAGTCGACGTAGTCGGCGCGGGCGATCACCTCGCCGCCGATCACCGATCCGCGGCCGAGCACCGCCTGCCAGAGCCCGCGCGGCAATCCGGCGCGCACGGCGGCATCGATGGCCCACAGCGCGGTGAGCGCGGTCTGGTTGTCCGGACGCGCCACCACCGCGTTGCCCGCGACGAGGGCGGGCAGCGCGTCGGAGGCGGCCAGCGCCAGCGGGTAGTTCCACGGCGAGATGACCGCGACCACGCCCTTGGGCCGATGCCGCACATCGACCTGGGTGAGCACGGGAAGCACCCCGCGCGGTTTGCGCGTGGCCAGCAGCCGGGCGGCCACCGAGGCGTAGTACCTGGCGTTCACGGCCACGTCGCCGACCTCGTCGAAGGCGTGGGCCCGCGCCTTGCCGGTCTCGGTCTGCACGATGTCGAGGATGGCGTCCTGCTCGGCCAGCACGATGTCGTGGAATCGGCGCAGCACCGCGATCCGTTCCCGCACCGGACGTCGCGCCCACTGGCGCTGGGCTTCGCGGGCGGTGGCGAACGCGGTCTCGATGTCGTCGGCGGAGGATTGCGGCAGATCGACGATCTTCGCGCCGGTCGCGGGTGCGAACACTTCGACGGCGGGTGCGCCTCCGGCGACGGCGTGCGCGAGCAACGGCTGCACCAGTGACGGGGACAGCGCGTCGGCGGTGGCCGGTTGGGAGGCGGTCGTCATGGTCGGCCCTCTCGAGGACGGTGGACCGCGCCGCGGACGCGCCCCATTAAATGAACAGTGGTGTTAGATTAATATCTATGTCACACCTCGTGTCAAGCTGTTCGTCGTGGCGCACAGGGATCCCGGGGGCCGCGTTGTGAGGCGGCACTATGCAGGCTGAGCCGACGGCCGCGCGGCGCGGCAGGCCGCCGCAGACTCAGGAGCAGGCCGAGGAGGTCCGCGCCCGGATCGTGCTCGCGACGGCCGAGGTGTTCACCCGCACGGGTTCCCGTGGGCTGAGCGTCGCGCAGATCATCGAGCAGGCGGGCCTGGCCAGGCCGACCTTCTACCGCTACTTCGGCAACGCGAACGAACCGCTCCTCGCGGTGCTCGACAGCTCCAACGAGGGGTTGGTCGGCGGCATCCGCGCGGCGTTGGCGGGCACCGACGAGCCGGTCGAGCTGGGTATTCGGCTGATCGACGCCTACCTGGACTGGGCGCGCGGGCACGGCCCCATGCTGCGGCCGCTGTTCGCCGAGCTGCACGATCCGGGCTCGCCGGTGTCGGCGTACCGCGAGCGCGCGCTCGACGACATCCGCGATCTGGTGCGCGAGACGTTCGCCGAGCTGGGCAGGCCGGTGCCGAGCCCGCTCGACCTGGACGCGGCGCTGCACCTGTGCGAGTACGTGGTCTACCGGATCTCCGCGGGCACCGTGCCCGGCGCCGAACCGGACGCGGACACCGTCGCGGCGGCGCGCCTGACGATGATCCGCGTGCTCCTCACGACGCTCGGCACGCGCGTCGACGTGGAGTACGCGCTGACGCTGCCCGCGATCTTTCCCGCCGCGTCGTAGTCCGGCCCGCGCGTCAGCGCGGTACCGGGGTGACGGGATGATCGACGTCGATGACGCGCTGTTCGACCCGGTGGATCAGGTCGTGTACGCGCGGGTCCCGCGCCAGCCTGCTGTCCAGCACCACGTTGATCACGCCGCGGAACAACGCGTAGGGCTCCCACTGCGGCGGCGCGATGGTGCGCGCCGCGCGCCGGGCGATGCCGTCGGCGATGGATTCCGCCGCGTCGCGCACGGTGATGCGCAGGTTGAGCGGCCACGGCAGCAATGCGCCCAGGTCGGCGCCCAGCTCGTCCTCGTCGAGCGTGCCGTGCGTCATCGCGGTGTCGACGATGCCGAAGTACGCCACGCCCGCCGTCGCGCCCACCGCGGCGAGCTCTACCCGCAGCGCCCGCCCGAACTGCTCTACCGCGGCTTTGCTCACCATGTAGGGCGAACCGGCCATGCCGGGCGCGAACGCCGCGGCGGAGGAGACCACGACGACGTGCCCTTTCGCGGCGACGATGTCCTCCAGCGCGGGATGCACGGTGTTGAACACCCCGGTCACATTGATGCCGATGACCCGATCGAAGTCGCCGGGGTTCATCGTCCGGATCGTGGCGGGCTCCGGCACCACGCCCGCGTTGGCCACCACGACATCGATCCGGCCGAAACGCTCGCGCACCCGGGAGATGGCTTCGCGCATTCCGATTCGATCGGAAACGTCCGCGCGCACGACCAGCGCACGCTCCCCCATCGAGCGCCCGACGGCAGCGGCGGCGGCCTGGTCGATGTCGATCAGCGCCACCGAAGCGCCCGAGGCATAGAGTTTCTCGGCGAGCGCGCGGCCGATTCCGGTGCCCGCACCGGTGATCACCACCACCCGATCGCGCACATCCAGCCGGTGCTCGGCAGGTGGGGACAGCAGCTGACGCAGCAGGTCGACGACCACGACGCTCACCCGGCCTGCAACTGGTAGGACTCCGGATCGAAACGGCTTGTGCGCCGCCGGTATTCGAAGCTCCAGTTCGGGTACAGACCGGCGTTGCCGCCGTCGGCGGTCTGGTAGTAGCTGCGGCATCCGCCGGTCAGCCAGGCGGTGTCGCGACTGCGCTCGGTCACCTCGTCGAGGAAGGCTCGCTGCACCTCCTCGCGCACATCGATCCGCTGGATGTTCCGCGCACGCATGGTGGTCACGGCATCGACGATATAGCGCACCTGCGCCTCGATCATATAGATCGCGGACTGATTGCCCGCCGCCCCGAACGGCCCCAGCGTGCAGAAGAAGTTCGGGAAGCCCGCCATCGCCGCACCGAGGTAGCTGCTCGGACGCTCCCGGTAGCGGTCCCCGATGGAGCGACCGCCGAGCCCGCGGATCCGGTCGAAAACCGCGGGCGGAACGCCGAATCCGGTGCCCCAGATGATCGTGTCCACCGCGTGCTCCGCGCCGTCGGCGGTGACGATCGACCTGGCGCGGATCTCCCGGATGCCCTCGGTGACCACTTCGACGTTCGGCCGGGTCAGGGCCGGATAGTAGGCGTCGGAGAAGATCGCCCGCTTACAACCGATCACGTAATCGGGGGTGAGTTTGCGACGCAGCCGCGGATCGCGCACCTGGCGCAGCAGCTGGAGTCTGCCCAGCGCCTCGTACGGATGCCGGAACCGCTTGTCCACGAAGCCGACCAGACCGAAGCCTTCGATGCCGGTGTAGAAGAGACCGCGGATCGCTTTGCCGAGCGCGGGGACCCGGCGCAGCAGCGCGCGTTCGGCGGGCAGCGTGCGGCGATCCAGGCGCGAGACGATCCACGGCGCCGAACGCTGGAACACCGTCAGCTTGCCCACCAGGGGCTGGATCTCCGGGATGAACTGCACGGCCGACGCGCCCGTGCCGATCACCGCGACGCGCTCGCCGGTGAGACCGTGTTCGTGATCCCAGTGCAGCGAATGGAATTGCGTCCCTTCGAAGGTATCCGCGCCCGGCAGCCGAGGGATCCGCGCCTCGCTGAACGGCCCGACGGCGGAAACCAGCACCGCCGCGGTCAGGTCGCCGCGACCGGTACGCAGCCGCCACAGCGTGGCCGCGTCGTCCCAGCGCGCCTCCAGCAACTCGACGCCGAACCGCATGTGCCGCACCACGTCGTGGCGCGTCGCGACCGACCGGAGGTAGGCGAGGATCTCCCGCTGCGTGCCGTAGGTGCGCGACCAGTTCGGATTGGGCGCGAAGGAGTACGAGTACAGCTGGGAGGGCACGTCACAGGCGCAACCGGGATAGGTGTTCGCCCGCCAGGTGCCACCCAGGTCGTCCGCGCGCTCGAGCAGCACGAAATCATCGATGCCCGCTTCGCGCAGCGCGACCGCCAGACCGATCCCGGCTATCCCGGCCCCGATCACGGCGATCGCCACGTGTTCCGGATGCGCAGCCATGTCTTCCTTCCCCACGCGGGCGCTTGGCCCGCCGAGCTCACAGATCCAGGTGGAGTTCGCCGCCGAGCGCCCGGGAGACGCAGGTCAGCATCGTCTCCGCGCGCTCGGATTCCAGCAGCGACCGGTCCCGGTGGTCCACCGCGCCCGCGAGCACCCGCGTCTTGCAGGTGCCGCAGAATCCCTGCTGACAGGAGTAGGCCACGCCGGGCAGCACACGGCGGATCGCGCTGAGCGCGGACTCGTCGGCCGCGACCTCCACGTCGAACCCGCTGCGACGCAACCTGATCCGGAACGGCTCGCCGTCGCGCACCGGCAGCGGCGAGAAGCGCTCGGTGTGCAGCGAGGCGGTCGGATCGTGCAGTGCGAGCACCGCACGCGCGGCCTCGGCCAGCGGCGGCGGCCCGCACACGTATACCGCGGCGCCGGGCGGCGTCTGCTCGAAGATCATCCGCGCGTCGGGCACGCCGTACTCGTCGTCCGGCCGCACCACCACGTCGCCGCCGGTGTAACGGGCCAGGTCGTACAGGAACGGCATGCGCGAGCGGGACCGGCCCAGGTACATCAGCCGCCAGGGCACTGCGGCGCGTTCGGCCGCGGCGACCATGGGCAGGATCGGCGTGATCCCGATGCCGCCCGCGACGAACAGATAGCACGGCGCCTCGACGAGCGGGAACGCGTTGCGCGGACCGCGCACGCACAGCCGGTCACCGACCCGCAGATCCCGGTGGATCTCCGCGGAACCGCCCTCGCCGTCGGCGATGAGACGCACCGCGATGCGGTAGAACCCGCGGTCGGCGGGATCGTTGGTGAGCGAATACTGCCGCTGCCGGCCGGACGGCAAGAAGACATCCAGATGCGCGCCCGGCGTCCACGCGGGCAGTGGGCCGCCGTCGGGGTGGCGCAGCCACAGGCTCACCACCCCGTCGGCCTCGTGCCCGATCCGGTCGACGACGACTTCGAATTCGTAGCCGGTGCGGCGGACCGGATCGGGACGCGAAAGCAATTGCGCGGCGTCGCTTTCGACGAACAGGCGCTTGTAGGCGTCGGCCGCCGAGCCGATCAGCCGCAGCGCGGCCCCGGGCTGGAACCGCTCCCCTACGGCGGTCACGAGTTCGCCGCCCGCGCCGCGGGTGACTGCGCGAGGTAACGCAGCGCGTTGTCCATCGGGCCGAGCTGCGACGGGTGGAAGCCCGGCCGCAGGTAGCGCGGAATCTCGGTGAAGAACGTCGTGAAGCTGGGCACCACGCCGCGCACCGACGCGCCGGCCAGCTGGAGCGGCCAGAATCGTCCTTTGTGCTGCGACGGGTCCTTGTGGAACAAGTAGCCCCCGGAGACGACGAACAGGACGAGCAATCCCGCGCTCGCGATGAGCGCCTGCCGCGCCTTGCGCGCGTATCCGCCGTCGACGTGCATGTACGCGTCGTAGACGACGCTGCGGTGCTCGACCTCCTCGGCGCCGTGCCAGCGGATCAGATCCAGCATCGCCGGGTGCATGCCCTTGGCTTCGAGGGTTTCGTTGGTGAGCAGCCACTCCCCGATGACCGCGGTGTAGTGCTCCATGCCCGCGAACAACGCCAGCCGCTCGCTCAGCCACTCCCGTTTGGCCCGGCCGGTCAATCCGTGGTCGCCGAGGATGCGGTCGACCAGCCAGCTCACGCGATCGACCATCGGGCCGACGTCCAGGCCGAGCCGCTCCAATTGCTCGCGCGCCTTCTCGTGCGAACTGGCATGCATGGATTCCTGGCCGATGAAGCCGCGGACTTCCTCGCGTAAGCGCTCGTCGTCGATCAGGGGTAACGCCTCGGCCAGCGCCTGCGCCATCGCGCGCTCACCCTCGGGGAGCACCAGGTGCATCACGTTGATGATGTGGGTGGCCATCGCCTCGCCGGGGATGTAATGCATCGGCACCGTGGCGAAGTCGAATTCCACCGCGCGCGCGTTGATGGCGTGTGTCTGGTCGGCGTATACGGCAGAACCCATCTCGCACCCCTCGTCATCGATCGGTGTCTTCGCAATGTATTGATGACATCAGGTGCTGTCAACATCACATGATGTCAATTCGGTGCTATGAGAGGATGACGCTATGGACCAAGCCGACGGGGCGATTCCGGGCATGCGCCGCTGGCGCGGGCAATCGCCCGCCGATCGCGTCGCCGCGCGCCGGGAACAGCTGGTCGAGGCGTGCACAGAGCTGATGGCGACCGTGGGCGCGGCCGAGACGTCGATGCGCGGCGTGTGCAGGCAGGCCGGACTCACCGAGCGCTACTTCTACGAGAGCTTCCCGAACCTGGACGCGTTGCTGACCACCGTGCTGGACACCGTCGTCCTCGGCGCGCGCGACCGGCTGCTCGACGAGCTGCCCAACGCGCCGATCGAACGCGACGCGATGTTCCGCCACATGGTCGGCGTCTTCACCGACTATCTGCTGGCCGACCGCCGCCGCGGCCGGATCATGTTCATCGAATCGCAGGCCACCCCCGTGCTCATGCCGCGCGCCAACGAACTCATCGGCTTGTTCACCGCGCCGATCGCGTTGACCATCAGCGCGGGCGACTACAGCCAGCCGGTGCCCGACGAGCACGACTACGCGCTCAACGCCAGCGCCATCTTCGGCGCACTCGCCTACCTCTACCGGCCCTGGCTGGACGGCGAAATCCCTGTCTCCCGTGAACGTTTCGACGCGCACGCCGCCGACGTCATCGAGCGGATCGCCACCGCGCGCTCCGCGTTGAGCACCGAAGCCTGATCCCGGCTCGCGCCGGTCACGAGCCGCCCGATTCCCTTCTGCCACAACCCGTTCGGCGCGAAGTCAAATCGAGCGACAAGCGATCCGCACCGAAGGCGCGGCGACAGTGAAGTCACTCACATCCGGCGAGAGAGACCTCGTGCCGACGACTCACGAACCGCCACCATCCGGCAATAGCCGATCGATAGCCATTCCGAAAGCTGCGCCGTCGCGAGCGGCGCGCGAGGCGCACAGCGTCGAACGCGAAATGCGGTGACAAACCGAATCAGCAGGTCGGATGGCAATACTGGCAAGCCATAGCCAGTCGGTCACCGGTTGGTGATACCTCACGAAACATGTACTTCTGGTCGTGATTTCCGTCTCAGACGGCGGCGCGAAATGATGGTGGCCATTCGTTGTTACCGTCGGGTAGTGTTCATCGCACCGACGATCAGAGTCGATCCGGAACCGTATATCTCAACGATTTCAGGAGCGCTCGTGTCTCCCCATTCTCGCTTCGAATCCATCGGCGCCTATCTGCCTTCCCGAGTTGTCACAACCGCGGAATTGCTTTCCGGGCTGAAAGAACCGCCTTCGTTCGATCTGGAGAAAATCACCGGCGTACGCGAACGCCGGGTTCGCGATACCAGGCCGGAAAGTCACGAGGACTCGTTCACGCTGGCCGTCAAGGCGGTAGAGGACTGTTTGTCCAGGTCAAAGTACGCTCCGGAGGAGATCGACGTAGTCATCTCCGCCTCGATCACCCGGAGCAAGCACGCGACCCGGGTGTATATGGAGCCGTCGTTCGCGGGTTCGATAAGTCGCCTTATCGGAGCCAAGAACGCCATTACGTTCGACATCACGAATGCCTGTGCCGGAATGCTCACCGGCACCTACATCCTGGACCGTATGATTCGGTCCGGCGCCGTTCGAAACGGCCTTGTGGTCAGCGGTGAGGCCATTACTCCGATCGCCGAGACCGCGGTCGCGGAGATTTCCCAGAAATACGATCCACAATTCGCTTCGCTGTCCGTCGGCGATTCCGGCTGCGCGATCGTGCTGGACCAGGCGGTCGACGAAAACGACATGATCCACTACATCGAGATGATGACCGCGGCGGAATACGCGCAGCTGTGTCTGGGCATGCCGAGCGGAAAGACGCAGGGCATCGCGATGTACACCGACAACCGCCGGATGCACAACGAGGACCGCTTCCTGCTCGGTACCAATACCCAGCGGAAATTCCTCGAGGCGCAGGGCAAGACCTTCGCCGACGAGAAGTTCGACTACGTGATCCACCACCAGTTCGGCGCCACGGCCATCCCGTGGATGAACGCGATCGCCGAGCGCGAGTTCGGCAGCCCGATGCCGCCGGATCTTCGGGTTATCGAGAAGTACGGAAATACTTCCACCACTTCACATTTCATCGTGCTGCACGATCAGCTCGGCGAGCAGAACATCCCCGCGGGATCGAAGTTGCTGCTGGTGCCCGCGGCCTCCGGCATCGTCACCGGGTTCCTGTCCACCACCATCTCGTCGCTGAAGGTCTGAGGTAGGTCATGAGCGTACGCATCAAGTCCACCGGCGTCAGCCGCGGCGGCGACACCAACAGCATCGTCGAGCACAGCGCCCGCGCGGCGAAGCGGAGCCTCGAGCGTGCCGGGGTCCTTCCCGAACAGGTCGGGCTGTTGATCAACGCGGGCATCTTCCGGGATTCGAACACCGTTGAACCGGCGGTGTCGGCGCTGATCCAGAAGGCGGCGGGCATCGGGCTCGAATACGCCAAGGACGACCCGCGCACCTTCTCGTTCGACCTGATGAACGGGGCGGTCAGCGTGCTCAACGCGGTCCAGGTGGCCACCTCCGTCCTGGAGACCGGCAGTGCCGAGCACGTGCTGATCGTCTCGGGCGACACCCACCCGTCGCTGCTTCGCTCGGTCGGCGACGAACGGTTCCCGTACGCCACCTGCGGCGCGGCGCTACTGCTCGAGCGCACCGACGAGCCGACCGGCTTCGGCCCGGTGCACACTGTCGCCGGGGAAGGCACGCCCGCCGTCGAGGCCTACGTCGACGTCTCGACCATGGGCAACACGGGTCGCGGCGCCATGACCGTGGAACGGGAGCCCGGCTTCGAGGACCGGCTGCTCGAGGTGGCCGTCGACGCCGCGCGGCAAGCGCTCGCCGAATCCGGGCACGCCTCGCTCGAGCGCATCGCCTTGATCGCCTCGACGCCGAGCCCGGAGTTCCCCAAGAGGCTGGCCGCCGCCCTCGGCATCGATCAGCGCGCGGTGCGCACTCCGGACCTGCGCGACGGCGACCCGCACACCGCGGCACTCACCGCGGCCTTCGATCTGGCGGTCGCGGATGACGCCTTCGCCGAGCACCACCAGGTGCTGTTCGTCGCGGCGGGGGCCGGTCCTTCGGCGGCGGCGGTGCTCTACCGATTGCCCGTCTTCGCCGGGGCGCCTGCGTGACAACGGGAACCTACTGGCAGGCCATCGATCGGTTCCGTGCGGTTGTCCGCACCGACCCCACCCGGGTGGCCGTGCGCTACGCGGACGGGGTCGGCCCCGATGGCCTGCCGGCCTACCGGCACCTGACCTATCGCGAACTGGACGCGTGGTCGGACACGATCGCCCAGCGGCTCGCGGCGTCGGGTGTCGGCACCGGGACACGCACCATCGTGCTGGTGCTGCCGAGCCCGGAGCTGTACGCGATCATGTTCGGACTGCTCAAGATCGGCGCGGTGGCGGTGGTGATCGACCCGGGGATGGGCGTGCGAAAGATGTTGCGCTGCCTGCGCGCCGTGGACGCCGAGGCGTTCATCGGCATCCCGCAGGCGCACGCGCTGCGCGTGCTGTTCCGGCGCGGCTTCCGCGGCGTCCACACCGCCGTCACCGTCGGCAGGCGGTGGTTCTGGCGCGGCGAGTCGCTGCGGGACTGGGGCCGCACGCCCACCGGCTCGGTCACCGCGGGCCGACCGGCCACCGAGGACGACCTGCTGTTCATCGCGTTCACCACCGGCAGCACCGGACCAGCCAAGGCCGTGCAGCTCACGCACGGCAATCTGGCCGCGATGGTGGAGCAGGTGCACGTGGCGCGCGGTGAGGTGGCGCCGGAGGCCTCGCTGATCACTCTCCCGCTGGTCGGTGTGCTGGATCTGCTCCTGGGTTCGCGCTGCGTATTGCCGCCGCTGATTCCGAGCAAGGTCGGCGCGACCGATCCCGCCCATGTCGTCGACGCGATCCAGAGGTTCGGCGTGCGGACCATGTTCGCCTCCCCGGCGGTGCTGATCCCGCTGCTGGAATACCTGCGCACCCGGCCGGCCGAGCTGAACACGCTCGACAGCATCTATTCCGGCGGCGCGCCGGTGCCGGACTGGTGCATCGCCGGACTGCGCGCGGCGCTCGGCGAGGACGCGAAGGTCGTCGCCGGATACGGGTCCACCGAGGCACTGCCGATGTCCACCATCGAGTCCAGGGAACTGCTGGACGGGTTGGTCGAACGGGCGCACCGCGGGGCGGGAACCTGCCTCGGCAGGCTCTCCCACCAGGTGCAGGCGCGCATCGTCGCCATCACCGACGACGCCATCCCGACGTGGAGCCGGGCCGAAGAGCTCGCGGGCGGGCTCGAGGACACCTGCGGGATCGGTGAACTCGTGGTCGCCGGGCCGAACGTCAGCGCCCGGTACTACTGGCCGGAACAGGCGAACGCGCTGGGCAAGATCGTCGACGGCGACCGGATCTGGCACCGCACCGGCGATCTCGCGTGGATCGACGATCAAGGGCGGATCTGGTTCTGCGGACGCAAGAGTCAGCGGGTGGTCACGGCGCACGGTCCGATGTTCACCGTCCAGGTCGAACAAGTCTTCAACACCGTCGCGGGCGTGGCCCGCACGGCGCTGGTCGGAGTCGGGGCGCGCGGAGTACAGCGACCGGTGCTCTGCGTGGAACCGACGCCGGGCGCGGACGCGCAGGTCGTCGAGGCCGCGTTGCGGGCCCACGGGGCGCGGTTCGACCTCACCAGGACCATCGACGACTTCCTGATTCACCCGTCGTTCCCGGTGGACATCCGGCACAACGCGAAGATCGGGCGCGAACAACTCACGATCTGGGCCGCCGAGCGGCTCGGAACGGACAACCGACGATGAAAACGATGGCACTGCGGGCGGTTCCCGTCCTGGGGTGGCTTTATCTGGCCTGCGGCGCCCTCGCCGCCGCGACCGGCCGCGTCCCGGACAGCCGGGTCCTGCGCGCCGCCTGGTGGATCGACGCGTTCCTGAGCGTCGTCGTGCACGCGGCGCAGATCCCGGTGGCACTGCGCGCCGCCGAGGGTTCCGGACGCGGCCGGTTCGAGACGGCGGTCCTGACGCAGATCTTCGGCTTGACCTGGTGGCGAACCCAGCCCGGCAAGGAGGAACGGTAATGAGCAAAGTTCTGGTGACCGGTGCGTCCGGATTCCTGGGCGGCGCGTTGGTACGCAGGCTGGTGCGCGACGGCGAGCATCACGTGTCGATCCTGGTGCGGCGCACCAGCGATCTGACCGACCTCGGCGCCGACGTCGACAAGATCCAACTGATCTACGGCGACCTGACCGATCCCGCCTCGCTCGAACGAGCGACCCGTGGGGTCGACATCGTGTTCCACAGCGCGGCCCGGGTGGACGAGCGCGGTACCCGGCAGCAGTTCTGGAACGAGAACGTCCGGGCCACCGAGCGATTGCTCGAAGCGGCCCGGCGCGGCGGGACGGCGCGGTTCGTGTTCATCTCGAGTCCGAGCGCGCTGATGGACTACCACGGCGGCGACCAGATCGACGTCGACGAATCGGTGCCCTATCCCCGGCGCTACCTGAACCTGTACTCGGAGACCAAAGCCGCGGCCGAGCGGGCGGTGCTGGCCGCCGACACCGAAGGGTTCACCACCTGCGCGCTGCGCCCCCGCGCGATCTGGGGAGCCGGCGACCGGTCCGGGCCCATCGTGCGGCTGCTCGGCCGGGCCGGTGCGGGAACGCTGCCGGACCTGTCCTTCGGCCGCACCGTCTACGCCTCGCTGTGTCACGTCGACAACATCGTCGACGCCTGTGTGAAGGCGGCCGCGTCGGACGCGGTCGGCGGCAAGGCGTATTTCGTCGCCGACGCCGAGCGGACCGACGTGTGGGGATTCCTCGGCGAGGTCGCCGTTCGGCTGGGGTACCAGCCGCCGACCAGGAAACCCCATCCGAGGGTGATCGAAGTGGCGGTGCGCGTCATCGAGACGATCTGGCGCATTCCGGCCGTAGCGACGCGCTGGTCGCCGCCGCTCTCGCGCTACGCCGTCGCCCTGATGACCCGCAGCGCCACCTACGACACCACCGCCGCCGCACGCGATTTCGGCTACCGGCCGGTGGTGGACCGCGACAGCGGACTTGCCGCGTTCCTCGCCTGGCTGCCCGCCCAGGGCGGAGCGGTCGAACTCACCCGCAATCTGCGCTGAGCACCACCTCGGTACCGGAGATCAGCATGAGCAACGCCCCCGTCTTCCGCCGGAAGATCACACCCACCGAACGCCTCTACTTCGCCACGCGGCGGGTGACCCCGCCGTTCGTCATGCATATCGCCGTGCACGGTGACGGCAGCCTCGACCCGGCCGCCCTGCAACGGGCCGTCGACGTGGCCTCGGCCGCCGCCCCCGGCGCCCGCCTGGTCCGCGACGGCGGCGACTGGGTGGACAGCGGTCTGGCCGCCACCGTGCGCGTCGTGCCGGGATGGTCGCTGAACTACGACGCGCTCGAACACGACGCGGTACTCGGCAGCCCGATCGGTCCCACGCCGGAGCGGACCACCGAGGTGCTGTTGCTGACCGGTGACCGGACCACCGTCGTGTTCCGCGCCTTTCACGGCGTGATGGACGGCATGGGCCTGCGGATGTGGGTGGACGACGTCTTCCGCGCACTGCGCGGCCTGCCGCCCGTCGGCGCTGCCGACCCGGTCGCCGACGCCGAACTGGTGGCGCGCGTGGGCGCGCCGGGCAAACCGACCCGGGTGCTGCCCACGTTCCGGGCGCCGACCGGCCACGGCCGCCAGGATCCGGCGGCCCCGCGCTGGCTGCTGCGCCACCGCACGATCGAGGCGACCGGCAGGGGCATCGTCGCACGGGTGGCGGCGGTCCTGGCCGCGGAGTCGGGGGCCCGGTCGCGCTTCATGATTCCGGTCGACCTGCGCAGGCACGATCCCGAGCTGCGCTCGACCGGGAACCTGGCATTGCCCCTGTTCCTCGACGTGGCGCCCGGCGAGGACTGGGCGACGATCAGCGGCCGGATGCGCACCGGGTTGCGGGAGAGAAGCGAACTGAACCAGTTGGACAACGGCAAGCTGTCGAAGTTCCCGGCCCCCGTCATCCGCGGCGTGCTGCGCGGCAGCAACTGGCTCGGGGCACGGCTGAACCGGAACATGGTGTCGGCCACCGTCTCCCACATGGGCAGCGTCGATCTCGACGAGATGGCCGTGCCCGGCTGGACGCCGACGACCATGCGGATGCTGCCCCAGCACAGCGGCGCGATGCCGCTGCTGTTCGCCATGGTCGAGTCGCGCGGAAAGCTGGAGCTGACCGTGTCCTGCCGCAACGGCGCGGGCATCGAGCCCCGGCTGGAGGCGCTGCTGGACAAGATCGCCGCGCGGTTGGAAGCCGAGTCGGCCCCGCGCGAGGCGGCCGTGAGATGACCGCCCTCGCCCGACTCGTGCTCGCCCGGCCGCGGTGGGTGCTCGCGGTCGTGACCGGGGTGATGCTGCTGGCCGGTCTGCTCGGCGTCGGAGCGTCCGAGAAGGTGACGGCGGCCGGGTTCATCGATCCCGGCAGCGAGTCCGCGCACGTGGACCAGCTCGTGGGCGAGCACTTCGGACCGCAGAATCCGGACGTGGTGGTGCGGTATACCGCGCCGCAGGGCCAGACGCTCGATGGCATAGGCCCCCAGGTGCGGGAATCGCTGGCGCGGATCGACCCGGCGCTGCTGCAACGGCCGATCGAAACCTATTGGAACGCCGGAATCGCACGCAAGCAGTTCCTGCGCTCCGCGGACGACCGGCACGCACTGGCCGTCGTATATCTCGCCGGTGACGCCAACCAGCGCGTCAGCGCGTACCCGGACATCGAACCGCAGCTGCGCGTCCCGGGTGTCGCGACCGATCTGTCCGGCTACAGCGCGGTCTCCACGGAGATCAACGCGCAGTCCCAGCACGATCTGCTGCGGGCGGAATCGATCTCGCTGCCCCTGACGCTGCTCATTTTGGTGCTCGTGTTCGGCGGGCTCGTCGCCGCGTCCTTCCCGGTCGTGGTCGGTGGCCTGACCGTGCTCGGCGCGATGGGCGCCATCCGCGTGCTCGCCGAACTCACCGAGGTGAGCACGTTCGCGATGAACATCGCCTCGCTGCTGGGGCTCGGGATGGCCATCGACTACGGGCTGTTCCTGGTCACCCGGTTCCGCGAGGAGGTCGCGGACGGGCACGACGTGCCCGCCGCGATCACCCGCACCTACGCGACCGCCGGGCGCACGATCGCGTTCTCGGCGCTGCTGCTGGTCTGCGCGTTCGCGGGGACGTTCGTCTTCCCGCAGGCGGTGCTGCGGTCGCTGGGCGTCGGCGCGATCACGGCGGTGGCGCTGGCCGCCGGGCTCTCGCTCACCGTGCTGCCCGCACTGCTGGCCCTGTTCGGCGCGCGGATCGGCGCCGGGCGAGCGATCGATCGCAGCGACCGGTTCTGGGGCGGCCTGGTCGATCGCGTGCTGCGGCGGCCCGCCCTGGTCACCATGGCCGTCGGCGCCGTCCTACTGGTCTTCGCGGCGCCGCTGGCCGGGCTGCGACTGGGCGACATCGACCATCGCGCGCTGCCCGCGGACAACCCCATGCGCGTCACCGTCGAGGAACTCACCGCGCAGTTTCCCGCGGCGGGCAGCGGGGCCACCGCCGTGCTGCACGGCACGGCCGGGCCGCCGCAGTCGGCCGCCGTGGACACGGTCGCGGCGGCACTGAGCGAGATCGACGGTGTGCGGCAGGTGGTCCAGGTGGGTCGCGCCGAGGACTTCGTCGTCTTCCACGCGTTCCTGCGCGACACCGACCGCACCGAAGCGGCGGGTGCCTCGGTCCGCGCCCTGCGCGCGGTGACTCCCCCGGACGGCACCGTGCTGTGGGTCGGCGGCGACACCGCGGCCACCGTGGACAGCGTGCGCTCCATCGTCGCCGCGATGCCGTGGATGATCCTCGTCATGGTCGGTGCGACGATGGTGCTGCTGTCGGTCGCGTTCCGCTCGATCGTGCTGCCGCTCAAGGCGGTCGCCCTGGCGTTCCTGAGCCTCGCCGCCACCTTCGGCGTGCTCACCTGGATCTTCTGCGGCGGGCATCTGTCCGGCGTGCTCGGCGTGAGCACCGGCCCGATCACCGCCGGCATGCTGGTGCTGATCATCGCGGTCGTCTTCGGGCTCTCCACCGACTACGAGGTGTTCCTGCTGTCGCGCATGGTCGAAGCGCACGACGCGGGCGCCGACACCGCCGCGTCGGTGCGGACGGGCACGGTCAAGACCGCTCGCGTGATCACCGCCGCCGCGACCCTGCTGGTGATCGTCACCGGAGCGTTCACCCTGTCCCCCTTGACCCCCATGCGCTTCCTCGGTCTCGGCATGATCATCGCCCTGGTCGTGGACGCCACCCTCGTCCGCATGCTCCTGGTACCCGCCTTGGTCCAGCTGATGGGGCCCGCCAACTGGTGGTCGCCCGGCCGCCCCCGCCACGTCGTGACGGCCACCGTCGCCCGCATTCCGGAACGCACGTCGGTCACGAGATGATCCAGCTGCACCCGTTGCTAGGCAACAAGTTCCAGTAGGCCGCGGGGATCCCATGGCATCGGGCCGGTCGGGAAGCCGAGGCGGACCAGGCGGTGGGGCGGGGCCACGTCGAAATGCGCCACCGCGGGTGGCAGGAATCCGGCGAGCACCTTCTCCAGCATCATGTTCAGTCCGGACAACCGCGGCCGCAGCCGGACCTGCCAGCAGCTGATGCGCCCGGCCGGTACCTCGACGACGGTACGCTGCTCCACTTTGGCGCCGAGTGGGATGTGCACCGAGAACGCCAGCCAAAGATCCACGCATTCCTCGGCGCCCTCGGCGAAGTCCAGGCCGCGCAGCAGGGTCAGGCCACCGGCTAGCGGCATCACATCGGCCGGAAAAGGCGCGATCCCGCCGCCGAACTGAAGATGGACAGTGTCGAGGAAGTTGGCCTCCTCGCGGCTGACCACCGTTGTGCCCGAGCGTGTTTCGGCACGATAGCGCTCGGCTCGGAGCCGGTCTCCCGAGCGCAGGAACCGCTGCTCGATGGTCATCGCGAATTTCCCGTTTCCCAGGCCGGCCTCGACGATCGAGCGGTAGCCGTCGTCGTCGTGGGCGACCACGCTGACCAGGTCGAGCTTCGGCGCCCGGTCGGCGATGGTGGCGATGTAGACGGACTTCTCTCCGTCGGGAATTCCGGGGTCACGAAATGCGCTGTGCACCTGTTCTCCTCACAGTGTGTCCTCGGCCGCCGCAGCGAACACGCGCCGCAGGGTGGCGACATAGCGTTCGACGGAGCCGTGCGCCACCGGGGTATCCGGGTAGATGACGCTCAGCGTGGTTTCCGACGCGAACCGGTTGATCCAGATCAGCACTTGTTCGGAGGCGGCACGATTGGCGTACAGCCCACACGAGCCCAGGTCGAACAACTCGTTACCGAGCAGCTCCCGGGTGTCCACATACGAGATCATCGGCGTGGACCAGCCCGGTTCCAGGTCCAGGTCGGAGTCGGCGGGCAGCAGTTCCACCACGCGCTGGAACGAGGTGGGGGCCAGGCGCAGGCCGTTCTCGTAGGCGTGCTGCGCGATGGTCGCGGCGCGCGCGAAGGTAGTGGTGGCGCCGATCGGAAAGGCCACCGGCAGCAGCGTCACATACCAGCCGACCGACGCGCGTTCCTCGGCGCTGCTGCGGGTACTGACCGGCGTCATGCCGAAGTAATAGTCGCTGTCGATGAGCTCGCGCTCGGCCAGCGCCGCCGCGGCGAAGATGCCACCGACGAATTCCGCGCCGTTGGCGCGGCAGACCCGCTCGAACCGCAGCGCGGTGTGCTCGTCGAACAGGGTGATCGTGCGGTGCGCGCTGCGGTTGTACACATCGGTGCGCTTGCCCAGATCCAAGGGGAAGGACGGCAGTTCGCCGTCGTTACCGCGGATGAGCTCCAGCCACTTGCGCACGCCGGGCGAGGCGAGCGTCATCCGGCTCGTGTACTCCCGCTCGGCGGTGCAGTAGTCGAGGTAGCTGGCCGCGGGGGCCGGCATGCCCACGTCTTCCCACACTTCGCGCACATACAGCAGCGCCAGGTCGAATCCGGACAGGTACTGGCCGAATCCGTCGGTGTGCAGATGATCGACCGCCAGGTAGACCGTGGTCGATTCCTCACGTTCGATCGCGCCGAAGGTGAAGCAGTCCCAGTCGAAGGGCCCCGGCGTCGTCTTCTGGACGTGGTCGCGGATGGCGCGGGCCTCGTCGACGCGGCCGTAGTCGATCGGTACGAACTCGACGTCCTCCGCGGGCACGAGGTGACGCTCGATCGTGCCCGCGGAGTCGATCCGGAACCAGGTCCGAAAGGTGTCGTGGCGCAACAGGAACGCGTTGACCGCTCGCGTCATCGCGGCCTGGTCGAGGCCGCCGGCCGGGATCTCCGCCGTCACCAGGCACAGGCCGGAGTACCGGAACTCCGCCTTGGCGTGCCGATCGGCGAGCCGAAGATACTGCTCCTGCTGGTGCGAGGGCGGGGCCGGGTGCACCGGCGCCCGCCGGGCGCGCGCCACCGACTCCGGTGACGCCGCCCAGCTGACCAGCCTGCCGGGCCCCGGCTCCCATTCATCGATCAGACCGAAACCGACCACGATGCCACCTCGTTTCGACGACGGTCGGTCACGGCCTGGCCTCGGCCCCCGCCAACGCGGGCACCGGTTCGGCCGCGGCGCCATTGGACGGCGCCGGTCCCGCCATCGACGGAACGAGATCGGCAACCGGCTGCGCCTGACCGGAATCCGCGGCCAGGATCAGCTCCGCCACCTTCGGGCCCGCCTGCTCCAGGCTGAACGATCGGCCCATCTGCAGCGACATCAGGTCGATGCCGAGGGTCTTGGTGACCCGCGCGCCGAGTTCCACCGCCATCAGCGAATCCAGCCCTAGTTCGGGCACCGGAACGGTCATGTCGATGGACTCGACCGGCACACCCATGACGACGGCGAGTTCCTCGGCCATCTTGCGGGCGACGAAGGCCCCGCGTTTGTTCTCCTCGATCGCGGCCACCTCGGCCCGCAACCGGGCCAGTTCGGAGGTGTCCTTGGCGGAGGACTGGGCGAGCGCGATCGTGCGGCCGGTCCGGGTCAGCTGCGGGAAGGTACCGGTCAGCTTGGCCCAGTCGGTCGGGATGATCGCCGCGCGAGCGTCGCCGAGGCGCAGCGTCTGCTCCAGATAGGCGGTCGCGTCGGCCATGTCGATCGGGTCGAAGCCCACCAGATCGAGGTACTTGAGTGCCGTCTCGTCGGCGGCCATGCCGCCCGTCGCACCCGACAGGTGACCCCAGCCGACGCACAGCGCCCGCTCGCCCGCCCTGGACCATTCCTCGGCCAGCGACTCCACCGCCACATTGGCCGCGCAGTAGTTGTACTGGCCGTAGATGCCGTACATCGAACCGCCCGAGGAGCACAGCACGAACATGTCCAACCGGATCCCGGCATCGGCCACGGCTCGATGCAGCACCCGGGCGCCGTGCACCTTCGGGCGGTACACCTTGGCCAGCTCCTCGAATCGCATCGCCGCCAAGCGGTTGTCGGCCACGGCTCCCGCGGCGTGGAAGACTCCGCGCAGCGGATGCTCGGCGCTGTTGGCCCGTGCGACGATCGTGGCGACAGCCTCCGGGTCGGTCACGTCGGCACGCTCCTCGACCACGTCGACGCCGACGGTGCGCCACGCCTCGAGCTGCCTGCGTGCTTCCTCGGTGCTCGCGCCCCCGCGGCCGAGCAGGACCAGCCGCCGCGCCCCGCGCAGCACCAGCCAGCGCCCGATGGCCATCCCGAATCCACCGAACCCGCCGGTGACGAGATAGGTCGCGGTGCTATCGATCTCGATTTCGGGCAGGTAGGGCCGCACCGCCGGGGTGGGCGAATCCATGCGCAACGCGATCCGGGCCAGGCCGGTCGATCGAATGGTCTCCTCGAAGGCCTTGCCCACCTCGTCGGTTTCCAGCAGCTTGTACGGCAGCGGCTGGTAGGTGCCCGCGAGCACCTTCTCGTAGACCCGCTGTAGCAGCCGGGTCAGCCGCTGCGCGTCGACGGCGACCAGGCGGTCCAGATCCATCGAGAAGTACGCCACGTTCTTGTCGAAGTTGGCCATCTCGAGCAGTCCGCCGGTGTAGATGTCGGCCTTGCCGACCTCGACGATGCGCCCGAATTCCGCGACGGCGTTGAAGTTCTGGCGCAAAATCTCCCCCGGCGCGCTGCTGAGCACGACCTCGACGCCCTTGCCGCCGGTCAGCTCCAGTACGTCGTCCACGAAGTTCAGCGAGCGCGAGTCGATCGCGTGATCGGCGCCGAGGGCGAGCACGTGGGCGCGGCGCTCGTCGGTGCTCGCGGTGCCGATGATGCGTGCCCCGCGGTCCTTGGCCACCTGGATCGCGGCCGTGCCGACACCGCCCGCGGCGCCGTGGATCAGCACCGTCTCGCCCGGCTCCAGCCGGGCCAGATCCAGCAGCGCGTACTCGGCCGTGCCGAAGGCGATGGTGCTGGTGCAGTATCCGGGATCGGCGTCGGGCGGCAGCGGAATGGTCAGCTGCCGGTCGACGACGACGTAGCGCTGCATCATGCCCTTGGCCGCGATCGCGACCAGATCGCCCACGGCGAGATCGGTGATCCCGTCGCCGACGCGCACCACCTCGCCGACGCCTTCCATGCCGGGCACGGTGCCGAAATAGGTGGGCGCGAGTTCGCGCTCGCCGAGCAGGCCGATGACCTTCAGCGGATCTTTGTAGTTCAGACCGATGATCTTCATCCGGACCTCGACCTGGCCCGGCCCCGGTTCGCGCCGCGGGCACTGCCGCCAGGCCAACGCCGACAGCATCCGGGTCCGCGGCAGCTCCAGTGTGAAGTTGGCCTCCGGATCGGTCAGCGGTTCGGCGGTGTCGAGGGTGTCGAGGCGCTCCTGCAGCGGCTTGGTCACCAACGGAGCCCAGCGCTCGCCCGCGCGCAGGACGACCTCGTCGAGGTTGTCGTTCCAGAACGCGCCCGGTACGGCCAGTTCCCCGAGCAGATCGGTGATCTCGGTGTCCGGTTCCACGTCGATCAGCCGCCAGCGCAGCGCCGACTGCTCGTTGAGCAGCACCCGGCGAGCGCCGGCCAGCGCGGCATGATTCGAATGCGGCGGGATCGGGCTGCCCGGCAGCGCGAACGCCCGTTCGGTCACCAGGGTGGCGTGACACCATCCCTCACCGAAGACGCTCTTGGGCCCCTCGTCGGCGATCTCCGGGTGGACGAACTCGTCGAGGGCCACCGCGATCCGCTCCAGGGTCCACAGATCGGCGACATCGTCCTCGACGGTCCCCGCGACCACGCAGACGTGCAGCCGGTCGGTGCCCTCCGCCTTGGCGGCCGCCAGCGTCGCGGCCAGGTCGGCGGCGAGTTCGCGGCCCGCGACGCCTGCCACGTAGAGCCGGGAGCCGGGGAGGGCGGCGGCCAGTCGCCCCGCACGACGGCAGTTGCCGCCCAGCGCGATGATCACGGTGGTCACCGAGTCCTTCGGCAGGGCATCGGGATCGAGCGGATCGCGTCGTTCCAGCGTCTCGGCGTAGTAGAAGTCGACCATCCGATGCAGCGGATCCTGGCCCGGCGCGAGCGCACCGATCTGCAAGCCGCTCAATCGCATCACGAGGTTGTGTTCGTCGTCGAGCAGATCCACGTCGGCGCGCAGCCTGGCCCGCGGATCGCGGCGCGCGACCACGGTGATCCGCTCGGGTAGCGGTGCGACCAGCCGCACCGCCGCGACACCCACCGGAACCAGCGTGCCTTCATCGATCCTGGCGTCCGCGAACAGCAAAGCCGCGGACTGCATCGCGGCGTCGACCACCGCGGGGTGGGCGAGGTGTCCGGAGTCCGCGGCGATGGTGCCGTCGACAGTGGCGACCACCGCGTCCGCGCCGACGCGCGCGGAGGTGACGCGTCGGAAGGCCGGACCGTACTGCAGCCCCGCCGCGGCCAGGCCGGTGTAGAACATCCGCGGGTCGACGTCGAGACCGACGTCCAGGGTGGGAACCGTGACCTTCGTGGGCTTGTGGCTGCCGGTCAGTGTGCGGCCGAAGGCGTGCACCGTCCAGGCCGTCCCCGTCGCCGAACGCGATCGGATCAGGAAGCGGCCGCTGGCCTCCTCCACGGTCAGCGCCACCAGCGGCACGTCCGGCGCGCCCATGATGAGCGGGGCCACGAACCGGACCTGCTCCAGCGCCACGCGTTCGACACCGAGCCGGGAGGCCGTGGCGCTCAAGGCGGCGTCCAGGTACGCCGCGCCCGGCATGATCTTGACGCCGTTGACGACGTGGTCGGCCAGCCATGGCAGCAGCTCGGTGCCGACCTGCAGCAGCCAGTCCGGCCTGCCCTCGACGTCGGGATCGCCGAGCATGGCGTAGGTGCCGGGGCTGCCGAGGCGCGCCTGCTCGAACAGCGGCAGCGCCGAATGCAACCGGGTCCGCTGCCAGGGATAACGCGGCAGTGGCACGTGCGGTGTGGCGGTGTTCCGCGCGGGGAACAGCTCGTCGAGGTCGAGCACGCCCGCGGCGTAGAGACCGATGAGGGTGCGGCGGAGGCTCTCCGAATCCGCCTGCTTGCGATCCAGTGTCGGCACCGTCGTGCCGTTGACGTCCGCGCCCAGCAGAGTCTCGCGGATGTTGCCCGACAGTACCGGGTGCGGGCCGACCTCCAGGAAGACCCGGCTGTCCGCCCCGATCAGCTCGGTGATCGCGTCGGCGAACCGGACGGGCTCGCGCACGTTCGCGCACCAGTACTCGGCGTTCCAGTCGGGGCCGGTCACCCGTTCGCCGGTGACCGAGGAGTACAGCGGCACGGTCGGCGCCTTCGGATCCAGCCCGGCCAGCGCCGCGCGCAGCTCGTCGAGGATGGGGTCCATCAACCGGCTGTGGTACGGCACCTCGACGCGCAAACGTCGAGCGAAAATACCGTCCTCGGTGAGTTTTTCGGCGATCTCGTCCAAGCGGTCGATGTCGCCGGACAAGGTCAGTGAGCTCGCGCTGTTGATCGCGGCGATATCCACCCGCGGGTCGTCGGCGACGAGTTCGCGGGCCTGCTCGGGCGACATTCCGACCGCGAGCATCCCACCCGAGCCCGCGGTGGTCGCCTGCAACCGGGCGCGGTGATAAGCCACCAGGACCGCGTCGCGCAGCGACAGCATGCCGCTCACGTAGGCCGCCGACACTTCACCGACGCTGTGCCCCACCACGGCCGCGGGACGGATGCCGTACTCCGCCAGCACCCGCACCAGCGCCACCTGGACGAGGAAGTTGGCTGGTTGCGCTACTTCGGTCCTGGCGACCCGGGACTCCTCCTCGGGGCGCAGCAGTTCCTCGATGATCGACCAGCCGGCGATCTCGCGGAACTCCGTGTCGATCGCCGCGGCGGTCTCGGCGAAAACGCTCTCACCGCTCAGTAATTCGCGGGCCATCCCCCACCACTGCGGACCCATGCCGGAGAACACGAACACCGGTTCCGCGGTCCGCGCCGCGATCGTCCGCGCGGCGTCGCGCCCCTCTCCGGCGGCGAACAGGTGAAGATCCCGGACCAGGTCGGCGGTCTCACCGACGAGCATGCCCGTGCGGTACTGATGGTGCGCCATGCGGGTCCAGGCGGCCTCGGCCAGCCGGCCGGGATCGGCGCCCGCGGTGATCAGATCGGCGAACCGGCCTGCCAGCGCACGTGCCGCGCCGGTGCTGCGGGCCGAGATCGGCAGCACACCGAGATGCCGTGCGGGCGCGTCGGTTGCGCTGGGTTCCCGGCGGAACTCCTGCAGGATGGTGTGGGCGTTGGTGCCGCCGTAGCCGAAGCCGTTGACCGCGATCGTCATCGGCTCGGCGTCGTCGGGCAGCGCCTCCGCTTCCAGCTGGACGTGCAGTCCGAGCTCGTCGAACGGGATGTCGGGATTGGGTTTGTCGAGCCAGCCCTGCGGCGGGATGGTGCGATGGTGGATGGCCAGCGCCGCTTTGATCACGCTCGCGACACCGGCCGCGGCCTCGGTGTGACCGAGTGTCGACTTCACCGAGCCGACGCCCAGCGAGCGCGTGCGCCCGGCAGGCGCGCCGAACACCCGCCCGAGCGCGCGCAACTCGACCGGATCGCCCACCAATGTGCCGGTGCCGTGCGCCTCGACGTAGGTGATCTCGTTCGGCGCCAGTCCAGCGCGCACGCACACCGAACGGGCCAGGTTCTCCTGGGATTCGGCGTTGGGCACGGTGATCGCCGTGGTGCGGCCGTCCTGATTGGAGCCGGTCGCCTTGACCACCGCGTAGATCCGGTCACCGTCGCGGACCGCGTCGTCGAGTTTCTTCAGCGCCACCATGCCCGCGCCCTCGCCGCGTCCGTAGCCGTCGGCCGAGGCGTCGAAGGATTTGCAGCGGCCGTCCGCGGCCAGGAAGCCGCCCTTGCACATCAGGACGAAGGTCTCCGGCTGCAGCATGACGTTCACGCCACCCGCGAGCGCCACCTCGCAGTCGCCGTTCTCCAGCGCCTGACAGGCGAGATGAAAGGCGACCAGTGACGACGAGCACGCGGTGTCGACTGTGAGCGCGGGACCGACCAGATCGAGAGCGTAGGCGATCCGGTTGGACAGCATCGTGTAGGACGCACTGGCCGGGGTGTGCATGTCGGTGTGGAACAGGGCAGGGCCGACCACGCCGATCACCGACTGGTCCACCACGAACCCGCCGACGTAGACGCCGATCGAGCGGCCCGCCGCGTGCCGCGCGATCCCGGCGTCGTCGAGCGCCTCCCAGGTCACCTCGAGCATCAGCCGCTGCTGCGGATCCAGCACGGTCGCCTCGCGTGCGGAGATGCCGAAGAAGTCCGGGTCGAACTCCCACGGGTCGATCGTCATGAATGCCGCGCGCTTGGTGTAACTGCGTCCCGGCGTACGTGACTCCGGGTCGTAGTAGCGGCGGTAATCCCAGCGATCGGCCGGCATCTCGACCACACCGTCGCGTTTGTCCAGGACGAATTCCCAAAAGGTGTCGGGCGAGTCGATTCCGCCTGCAAACCTGCAGCCGATGCCGACGATTGCGATATCCGACATGCATATCCTCCGGGTCGGATCAAGTTGACCGCCATTTTCTTCGGCGATTCACGAATTAGCGTGTGCGCAGCTGGCGACGGCCTCAGCGTAACGGCCGCCACATCCACCGTCGCGGACTCAGGGACAGTTCACAATTCACCCGCCGACCCATTTGTGGCATCTCGAAACTATGGCTCCTGCGCTGGCGAAAAACATTGATATTGCTAGGTTTTCACCGTTCGAACCCGCGTCGAAATGCGATGTCATCGAATAGGAGGCGGCATTGTTCGCCGAGTTCACGCGCTGGACCGATACGCTCGTCCGGCGGCGATTCACGGTCATCGGGGTCATGGTCGCCGGACTACTCGCCCTCGGTGTGTACGGCCTCGGCCTCGGCGATCACCTCAGCGTCAGCGGATGGGACGATCCGACCTCGGAATCGGCGCGCGCGGCTCGGCTCAAAGACGAGGCATTCGGCCACGACCACATCGCCGACGTGCTCCTGCTGTTCCACGCCCCGGCAGGCAAGACGATCGACGACCCCGCCTTCGCCGCCACGGTCGTCGACCACTTGAACAGCCTGCCGCAACGCTTTCCGGACCAGATCACCAAGATCAACGCCAGCTACTGGCCCACCGACACCGGACTCGACCTACCGGATGTCTTCGGCTCCCCCGACCGCGACTATGCCTTCGCCTCCGTCGCCATTCGCGGCAGCAACGACACGGTGGTGATGCGCAACTATCGAACGGTCGCCGAAGAGTTCCCGATACCGGGCATCGATATGGAGGTCGCCGGCGGGCAGCCGGTCGCCGCCGCCCTCAACGACACCATGGCCCACGATCAGCGGCGGATGGAGCTGTTCGCCGTTCCCGCCGTGGCGGTGCTGTTGTTCTTCCTGTTCGGCGGCGTCGTGGCGGCCGCGCTCCCGCTCGTCGTCGGTGGGCTGACGGTGCTGGGGGCGTGGGGGATCATTCGGGCCCTGACCACCGTGACCGAGGTGAACTCCTTCGTCTCGCCGGTGGTCTCGATGATCGGTCTCGGCCTGGCCATCGACTACGGCCTGTTCATCGTGAGCCGGTTCCGCGAGGAGTTGGCCGACGGTTACGAGGTGCCCGAGGCGGTACGGCGCACGGTCGCGACCGCCGGACGAACCGTCGTGTTCTCCGCGGTCATCGTGGTCGTCGCGGCGGGTGCCATTCTGCTGTTCCCGCAGGGCTTCCTGCGCTCGTTCGCCTTCGGCGCGATGGTGACGGTCACCCTGGCGGCGCTGATCTCGATCACTGTGCTGCCCGCCATGCTGGCCGTGCTCGGCACGCGGGTGAATCGGCTGGGCTTCAACCGCTTCCACGCGCGCCGGGCGAGCGACCGCGAGCGGGACAATCCGTGGGGCCGTGTCGCCGGGTGGGTCATGCGCAGGCCGCTGGCGGTGGCGGTTTCGCTGGTGGCCGTCCTGGTGGTGCTCATCGCCCCGGTGTGCGACGTGGCCTTCGGCGGCATCTCCGAGCGCTTCCTGCCGCCGCAGCATCCGGCTCGCACGGCGCAGCAGCACTTCGATCAGGTCTTCCCGCTGCGTCAGATGAACCCGGTCGACCTGGTGCTGATCACCCACGACACCACCGACGTCGACGGGGTGGTGGCCCAGGCGGGCCGGGCCCCTGGCCTCATCGCGCCGTTCCCGCGCGCGGTGCAGGGACCGGGGCATCCGAATGTCTTCACCACCTCGACGGTGCTGCGTGACGCGCACGACGCGAACGCGACCATCGACTATCTGCGCTCCATGCCGACGCCGAAGGGCACGACAGTGCTGATCGGCGGGCAGCCCGCGAAGCAGCGCGACAGCGTCGACGCGCTGCTGCGCCGGATGCCGCTGATGATCGCGCTCGTCTTCCTGGTCACCACCGTGCTGATGGTGCTGGCCTTCGGCTCGGTGGTGCTGCCGCTGAAAGCCGCGGTGCTGAATCTGCTCGGGCTCGGCTCCACGCTCGGCATCCTCACCTGGATCTTCGTCGAGGGTCACGGCGCGGGTCTGCTCGACTTCACCCCGCAGCCGATCATGGCGCTGGTGCTGGTGCTGATCGTCGCGGTGATCTACGGCTTGTCGACCGACTATGAGGTCTTCCTGCTCGCCCGCATCGTGGAGGCGCGGGCGGCGGGCGCGACCACCACGGAGGCGGTACGCGCCGGCATCGCCCGCACCGGCTGGATCATCACCGCCGCCGCCCTGATCCTGCTGGTTGTGACCGGAGCCTTCGCGCTGTCGGATCTGGTCATGATGCAGTACATCGCCTTCGGCATGGTCGCGGCGCTGTTCATCGACGCGACGATCCTGCGCATGCTGCTGGTGCCCGCGATCATGCGCCTGCTCGGCGACGCCTGCTGGTGGGCTCCGTCCTGGCTGCGACGCGGCGTGCTGCGCGGGGATGCGCTCAGTTCGCGGTCGACCAGCTCCACGGACTCGCGGCCGCCCGCGCGCGGTCCGGCAGCGCGAGCGTGAGCGCGGCGAGGCCGAGGGCCGCGGCGGCTATGGCCGAGAGCATGATCATGCTGCCCGACAGCGTGTGCGCGCGGAAGAACAGCGCGCTGAGCACCGCCAGTCCGACCGAATTACCGATCTGTTCGATGGTGGGAAGCAAACCCGACGCCTCACCCATGGCCCGATCGTCCAGATCCGCCAGCATCAGTGGCTGTAGCGGCACCCCGAACACCCCGACCCCGAAGCCTGCGAGGAATACCGGTCCGACCACCAGCGGCAAGTTCACCACCCCTGATTCCACGTAGAGGTATCCCACCCCCACCAGTACGCACCCGCCGAAGACAGCGATTCCGGCGGCCGGCGCCCGGATCCCCCAGCGGTTCACCGATATCGGCGACAGCACCGCGCCCGCGCCCGCGCCGAGGGCGAACGGTGTCATCGCCAGACCGGTTCGCAGCGCGGAGAACCGCAACACGTCCTGCAGCAGGATCGAGACGGTGAACACGAACGCGGTGAACAGGCCGAAGAAGATCATCACCAGCGCCGATCCGACCGCGAAGCCCCGGTCGGAGAACAGGTCGAGCCGCACCAGCGCGCGGCCGCCGCGGCGGCGCGTCGCGCGCTCGTGGGCCGCGAACACCGCGCCGAGCACCACCGAGCCCGCGATGTACATCCCGTGCGACGGACGCCAGCCCGCCTGTTGACTGTCCGACAGCGCGAACAGCAGCAGGAACAGTGCCGCGGTGGCCACCACGGTCCCGCGCAGATCCAGCGGGGCCCGATCCGTCGCCGGACCCAACCGCAGGTACCCCGCGGCCAGCGCCATCGCCAGCACGCCCAGCGGCAGATTCATCAGGAAGATCGCGTGCCAGCCGAGCCCGAACGGATCCAGGGTGATCAGCGCGCCGCCCAGGATCGGGCCGAGCATGCCTGCGAAACCGGCTGTCGCGCCGTACACCGCGAAGGCGTACTGATGGTGCTCGCGCCGGAAGCTCGCGGTGATGATGGCGATGGTCTGCGCCGCCATTCCCGCCCCCGCCACACCCTGGACGATCCGGGCGATCACCAGTTCCGTCGCGCTGGAGGACATCCCGCACCACACCGAGGCCGCCGTGAAGGCCGCCGCCGACCACAGGAACATCCGGCGGCGCCCGGCGATCGCGCCGACGCGCGCGGCGGTGAGCAGCACGCAGGCGAACGCCAGCGAGTAACCGGCCACCACCCACAACTGTTCGGACCGCGTCGCCCGCAGCTCCGCGGTGACGACCGGAAGGGCGGTGTTGACGATCGTCACATCGATCATCTGCATGAAGACCGAGATCAGGCACGCCCCGAACGAGCCGAGCGCCACCGCTGCCTCTTTGCGGGTCATCGAATCGCCGCTTCGATCATCGGCCACGAATTGTGCAGGTCCTGTTGCCAGTAGCCCCAGGAGTGCGTGCCGTTCGGCCGGAAATCGAAGGTCGCCGCGACACCCAGCCGGCGCAGCCGGTCCTGCAACTGATGCGTGCACAGATTCGCCACCGCCTCCAGCGGTGCCCCGAACAACAGCTGATACAGCAGGTGCGAGATGTCGCCGTGCACGCCGTCGAGAGTGTCCATCGACCCGGGCTGCCCGGTTCCCGCGGAGACGTAGATGGCGAGGCCGCGCAGCCGGTCCGCGTGCAGGTACGGATCATTCGCGCGCCACGCGGGATCGCTCGGCGGCCCCCACATGTTGACGACGTTGCCGCGCTGCTGGGTGACCACCGCTTGGACCATCGCCTGGCCCGCGGGATCGCTGGTGCGCACGCAGCCGCTGTAGGAACCGATCGCGCGGTACAGACCCGGTGCGGCCATGGCCAATTGGAACACCGAGGTCCCACCCATCGAGATGCCGGCGATGGCGTTCGCTCCGGAGCCGTTGAACGTGGCGTCGACGAGCGGCGGCAGCTCCTTGGTCAGGAAGGTGGACCAGCGCTGCCTGCCCAGGACCGGGTCGTCGCTGCGCCAGTCGGTGAAGTAGCTGCCCGCACCGCCGAAGGGGATGACGACGTTCACCTGCTTGTCGCGAAAGAAATCGACGAGATCCGTGCCCTCGAGCCAATTCTTGTCCGCGCCGCCGTCGGCGCCGTTGAGGAGATAGAACGTCGGCGCGGGCTCATCCGGATCGGCCGCGCGCAGCAGACGAATCCGCGTGGTGCTGTTCATCGCGGCCGAATACACCTCGAGGTCCGATTGCCGGTCGGATTCGAAACGGGTTTCCACTATTCGCGAGGCGTCTGCCGCCACGACGCTCTGCGGCGGGTCGGCGCGGACCGGCCGCGCACCCGTGATCAACGCACCGGCCAAAGTGAGGACCGCGGCGAGTGCCGCGCCTGTTCGCTGCAAATATTCGGGCATGTCGGACTCCTGGCCCCGAGTGGGAGGGCTCGAATTCGCAGTCAATAACATCGCCCGGCCGGGCCGCCAGATGTTCGAACGATCCTGTGTCTCTTACCAATTCCGCTCGGCGGCCATTTCCGAATATTCCCAAATTCGGGCGTGCGGCCATCGCCGTCCTGCGCTACCACCCTCATCGAGACGGGTGCAGGGCTTTCCACACGGCGTATCGCTCGGGGAGGCAAACGGCGCAGGGGCGATAACCCGCGGCCAGCGCGTCGAGTTCGGTGGCGAAGAAGACGCGGTGCCGCCGGTAGCCCCCACGACCGAGGGCCCGCAGGGCGGACGGGCAGTCGAGGCGACCGTAGATCCGGCTGCGGCGATGACCGCCGTACCGTCCCGGCACTGCGCTGGGATAAGCCCGGCCGTCACCGCCGAGCAACTTGTACACCGGCGGCTACTCCGCGTCGTGCAGCACGAGGCCCAATGTGTGCCGCAGGCCGCCGCGCACACGGCTGACGCCGTGGCGCATCGGGGCGCGGGACCACCCTCGGCTCGATCGCGTCGGCCGATCACGAGTGGTGAAGATCAGCGCGTGCCCCTGTTCCAGTAGGGAGACAGTCGCTTTCGACTGTGCGCGCGGCCGCTGTTCCACGAGCACGAATTCCCCACCGCTGTAGTCGATCCCGGGCCGGTCCAAGCCGATGACGACCTGCAGCGGGAAGACCAGCTCGCCGTAGAGATCCCGGTGCAAGGCGTTCCAGTCACCGCGGCGGTAGCGCAACAGGATCGGGGTCGGCTTCGTCTGGCCCGCGGCGTGGCAGGTGTCGAGCCAGTCCGCGAAGTCGTCCGGCCACGGAGCCGGGTCGCCGAAGCGCTCGGCCCAGGACCGCGCCGACGGCAGCAGTCTTCGGTAGAAGGCCGCTCGCAGGGCCATGATCGGCTCGGGCACCGGATTCGCGAAGTACCTGTAGGTGCCTTCGCCGAATCGGTAGCGTGCCATGTCGACGGTGGAACGGAAGCGGGCGAGGTCGTCCCACATGGCGGTGAACTCGGCGCACTCGGCCGGGGTGAGGATCGGTCCGGTCGCCGCGCAGCCGTGGGCGTCGATGTCCTCGAGCAGTGCCCGCCACGGCTGGGCCTCGACGCGCTCGGCCGGGGAAGCTTCGGATTCCGCGAGCGCGCTCATGCCGCCTCCATGCTCAGCAGCGCGTGCTTGGCGGTGATGCCGCCGACGTACTGTCCGATGGACCCGTCGCCGCGCACCACCCGGTGGCACGGGATCACCACCGGCAGCGGATTGCGGGCGCAGGCGGAGCCGACCGCGCGCACCGCACGCGGGTTGCCCACCGCGGCGGCCACCGCGCCGTAGCTCGCGCGCTGTCCGTAGCCGATGGCGGGTAGGTGCTCGATCACCTGACGGCGGAATCCCGCGGCCAGCCGCAGATCCAGCGGCAGGTCGAAATGCGTTCGGCTGCCCGCGAAGTACTCCTCGATCTGCCGCGCCGCCGCGTCCAGCCGGGCGGGCGCCGCGAGAATCCGGGGGCTGATCCGGGCGGCCAGCGTGGCGAGCACCGCGTCGTGGTCTTCGGTGGGGTAGGCGACGCGGACGAGTCCGGCGGGCGTCGCGGCCAGCAGCAACGTCCCGACGGGGGTGTCCAGCAGGCGGTAGGCGACATCGAGCAGGCCCTCCGCTTCGGCGTCGGCGGTCAGTCGCGCGTGCAGGGTGGCGAGCAGGTCGGCGTCGGGGGTCAGGGCGCGCGACAACCCGTCGCCGCGGTCGAGGGTGGCCATCATGCTTCATCCTTCGGGTAGAGCTTGCGCAGGGTCTTCAGGCCGTCCGCGGCGGCGCGGCGGGCGGCGTCGGGCGAGTTGCCGAGCAGTTCGGCGATCTCCGCGTGCGGAAGCCCGGCCAGGTAGTGGTAGGCGACCGCCTGGCGCTGCTTGGTGGGCAGCGCGCGCAGGGCGGCCCAGAGGTCGGGGTCGTAGTCGGCGGGTCCCGGGGCGGTGGCGGGACGTTCCGGCAACGACTCGGCCGGGACGGGCGCACGTGTGAGCGCTCGCCCGACGTCGATCGCGCGGCGATGCGCGATGGTCACCAGCCATGCCTCGATGTTCGTCTCCGAGGGGAGACCGGGAAACGCGCGCAGCGCCGAGAGAAACGTTTCCGACCAGGCGTCGGCCGCGTCGGACGGGCCGAGCACCGCCCGGCAGACGCGCAACACCATGGGGCCGTATTCGGCCACTATTTCCTCGAACGGGGGCAGGCTCACACCGGGTAGACGCCGCGGGCGCCGGGAATGTGAGATTCCGTCATCGGGGCCCGGATTCTCCCTCCCGGCGCGACAGCCCGCTGGCGCGCAGCACCCGCCGCGCGATACCCGCGCGGATGGACTCGTCGGTGCCGATGATCCGGACGTGCCGTCGCGCCCTGGTGATCGCGGTGTACAGCAATTCCCGGGTCAGCAGGGTCGATTCGGGCTCCGGCAGGACGACGGACACGGTGTCGTACTGGCTGCCCTGACTGCGGTGGATCGTCATGGCGAACACGGTGACCACCGCGGGGAACTGCGTGGGATGCACCAGATACGGTTCGCTGCCGCGTTGCAGCGCCGCACGCAGCGAACCGTCGGGCATGCGCACCACGACGCCGGTGTCGCCGTTGTAGATCCGCGCCTCGTGGTCGTTCGCGGTGACCAGCAGCGGTTGTCCGGGGTACCACGGCGCCTGGTGGGCATCGGGGCCCACTCCCCCGGCGGCGGCCCACTCCGCGGCCATCCGGTCCCAGCGCTCGACGCCGAACGGCCCCTGCCGGTGCGCGCACAGCACGCGATGCGATTCGAGCGCGCTCAACGCGCCCGCCGCGTCGCCGTCGAGCGCGGCGGCGGTGACCGCGCCCGCGGCGCGCACCACGTCGGCGCGCACCGCGGTGAGTTCGTCGGACGCGCCGAGCGACAATTCGTCGCCGCCCGCCCGCAACAGCTCGAGCGCGGTGTCCGCGTCCCCCGCGCGCACCGCCACCGCCAGGTCCGCTATCCGGCCGCCGAATCTGCGGCCCCTGGTCAGCCGGACGATGCCGCCGCGCAGGCGGGTGCGCTCCAGCGTGGTCAACGACTCGGGGTGATCGGCGGCCGTCTCCGGCCCGAGGATCTCGTCGAGGACGGGGTTCGGAGTGGCGGCGACCGGTCCGGCGACCAGGTCGGCCAGTACCGCGCCCGCGTCGACCGAGGCGAGCTGGTCCGGATCGCCCACCAGGATCAGGCGGGTGTCCGGGCGCAGCGCGGCGAGCAACCTGCTCATCATGGTCAAGGAGACCATCGAGGTCTCGTCGACCACGATCACGTCGTAGGGCAGCCGGTTGAACTCGTGGTGCTTGAACCGGGTGCTGCGTCCCCGCTGCCAGCCGAGCAGCCGGTGCAGGGTGGCGGCGGTGAGTTCGGGCAGTCCGAGCGAGACGGCTTGCTCGCGCACGGCTTCCTGGAGCCGCGCGGCCGCTTTGCCGGTCGGGGCGGCCAGCGCGATACGCAGGGCGGGCAGCTTCGGCTCGGCGGCACGGTGCGCGGACAGCAAGGCGATGATCCGCGCGATGGTGTGGGTCTTGCCGGTGCCCGGCCCGCCTGCCACCACGGTGGTCCAGTGCGTCGCGGCGAGCGCGGCGGCCAGCCGCTGGCGGTCCGGCGCGGTGCCTGCCTGCGCGTCGAACAACCGGTCCAGCTCGCGTCGCACGATGTGCGGATCGACCACCGGATGGTGCGCGGAGCGCTCGGTGAGCACCCGCCGGATCGTCTGCTCCTGCCGGTAGTACCGGTCGAGGTAGAGCAGCGGGCCGGAATCGCCCGCCCCCTGGGATTCGACCAGCCGCAGCGGACGCAACGGGCCCGCGGGCCCGCCGAGCACCAGCGGGCTCGCCCGCAGCGCGTCGACCACCGCCGGGATGTCCGGCCACGGCAGCGTCGCCGGATCGACGCCCGCGTCCCAGGTCTCGTCGGCGTCGACGCCGATCTCCCGCATCCGGTGCAATTCCAGGCACACCGAGCCGGAACGCACCGCGCGCACGGCCAGCGCGGCGGCGAACAGCACCGGCTCCGACGATTCCCGGCCCAGCCGGCCCAACCGCAGCGCCACGTGCACGTCGGCCGCCGACAGCACGCCCGCCTCGTTGAACGTGCGCAGCAGCCCGGTTCCCCGCTGCGCCACCTGGATCGAGGTCACTGCGCCGCCTCCCCGGCCAGCAGCGCCGACAGCGCGACGACGAGAGCGGCGGGCGGGTGCCAGTCGAAGACACCGCACCCGGCGGGGGTCTCGGGTCCGATCATGCCGCGCACGAACAGGTACCGAACCCCGCCGAGGTGCCGGGCGGGATCGTAGCCGGGCAACCGCCAGCGCAGATACCGGTGCAACGCCACCGAATACAGCAGCGCTTGCAGCGGATAGTGGGAACGCAGCATCTCGGCGGCCATCCGGTCGCGGGTGTAGTGCGCGACGGTGAGATCACCGGTGCCCAGCCGGTTGGTCTTGTAGTCGACGACGACGAATCGCGGCTCCGCGCCGCTCGCGACGCGGAGCACGGCGTCGATGCTGCCGGTCAGGTAGCCGCGCAGCGGGATGTCCTCCAGCGCCGCCGCCAGGTCGGCGTACGGGAGCATGTCGTCGTCCGCCGGGAGATGCTCACGCAGCAAGCCCGCGATATGCCGCAGCGTCGCCGAGCCCGCGCCGACGCGATCCCCACCCGCCAGTGGCAATTCGAACTCGAGTTCGCTGAGGCGGTCGCGGGGGGCGATGTCGGCCAGGCAGCCGCCCTCGAGTGGGGTGCGCAGCACCGCCAGCAGTGCGGTGGCCAGCACCTCCGGATCCATCTCGGCCATCAGCTCGCCCACCGCCTCGCGGCACCGGTCGCGCACCTCGTCCGCCAGATCCGGGCGGCCGGTATCGATCCGCTCCAGGACGCCGTGCACCAACGTGCCGAACTCCGCGCCGTAAGGCAGCGCGTTCATCAGCGACGCCGCGCCCGCCGGTTCCGGCTCCGCGCCGAGCAGGGAGGTGCCCGCGGGCTCGTCGCCCGGCCCGCGCGGATCCTCCGGTTCACTGTCGGGTTCCACCGCCGCCGGCCCGTGCGCGGACGCGGTCAACGCCGAGTACGAGGTGCGCCGCCACTGCTGGTCCAGCACCCGGTCGAAGCGCGCGGCGGCCAACGCGCCCTGCCCGGGTGCGGTGCGCGCCCGCCGGATCTCGACGTCGCCGGTCCCGGCGACCGCCGTCACCGAGATCGCCGCTCCCGCGGTCTGCGCCCATGCCGAAAGAGACTGCGCGGCAACAGCATCCGCGGGCACCGCGGCTCGGTTGGCGATGACGGCGTCCCGATCGGAGCGCCCGAAGACCATCCGGTGCAGCGGCGACGCCGCGGTGGAGATCGCGGGCGCCCACCACGCGACGATCTGGCACATGGCCCGCGTCAGCGCGACGTACAGCAGCCGCAGTTCCTCGCCGGCCTCCTCGGCCTCGCTGCGCGCCTTGCGTTCGGCGTATCCCGGCGCATCCGGACCGCCGACGTCCAGCACGCGGGTGCCGTCGTCGGCGTGGAACAGCAACGTCGCCGGATAGGGATTCTTGGCGCTGTCCCAGGCGAACGGCAGGTAGACGACGGGGAATTCGAGCCCCTTGCTCGCGTGCACGGTGGCGATCTGGACGGCGGCGGCGTCCCGGTCGAGCCTGCGGCTGCGGTCGGCGACGGCGCCGGAGGCGGGATCGCGCACCCGGTCGGCCAGCCACCGCGTCAACGCGGTCAGCCCGAGACCATCGGTGAGTGCGACCTGATCGAGCAGTTGCGCGATATGCCGCAGGTCGGTGAGCTGTCGCTCCCCGTTCTCGACGGCCAGCAGCCGCTGCGCAAGGCCCGCTTCGGTGGAGATCTTCTCGAACACGGCCGCGAATCCCGCGCGGGTGAACAATCGCGCCGCCTCGCGCAACTGGGCGCTGACCCGGCCGACCAGATCCGCTCCGCCGCTATCGATCTCGGCCGCTGTCACGCCGAACAGCGGCGTGCACGCGGCCAGCCGCACCCGGTCGCCGCGATGCGGCTGCTCCAGCGCCCGCAGCACCCACAGCCAATCGGTGGCGCTGCTGGTGGCGAACACGCTGACGCCGCCGGCCAGTACGGAGGCGACGCCCGTGCGGTCCAGCGCGGCGCGCACCACGTCGATCTGCGAGCGGGTGCGCACCAGCACCGCGATGTCGCCGGGTCCGATCGGCCTGCGCGCCGTCTCCCCGGGAGCGGCCGACTCCAGGAATACGCCGGATTCGAGCAGGCGGACGATATCCGCGGCGAGATCGGCGGCGACCTCGGCGCGCATCCGCCCGACGGCCGGGAAGCCGGATTTGTTCAGCGGTCCCGCGCCGGTGCGCGGCAGGCACCGCACACGCATCGGCGTGGTGAGTTCGCCGGCTCCCGACAGCCGCGACCACCCCCTGGTCGGGGCGACCGGATACACGCGGATCTCCTCGTGCCCCAGCGCCGCACCGCCGTGCAGATGGTCCAGGGCGGCGAGCAGTCCCGCGTCGCTGCGCCAGTTCGTGGTGAGCTCACGACGGGTATCGGCGTGCGCGACCGCGTCCAGGTAGCTGAGCACCTCCGCGCCGCGGAAGGCGTAGATCGCCTGTTTGGGATCGCCGACCAGCACCAGGGTGGCGTGCCCGTGGAACGACCTGCGCAGAATGTCCCATTGCAGGGGGTCGGTGTCCTGGAACTCGTCGACCAAGGCGACCCGGTAGCGCGCGCGGATACGGCGGCACGCGCGCGGGCCGTGCTCCGGATCGGCGAGCACCTCGTGCAGCAGCACCAGCAGGTCGTCGAAGTCGCGCAGCCCGGCCAGTCGCTTGCGGCGCTCGGTCTCGGCGCGCACGGCCCGCGCGAACGCCACGCGCTCACCGGCAGCGTCGTCGGGCACCAGCGCGGCGTGCCGGTCGCGCACCGCGGCCAGCGCCAGCGTGCGGCCTTCCTTGACCGAGAACGGCGGTTCGGCGCGGGCATAGCGGTGCAGATACAGATCGTCGACGACGGTGCCGACGAGGTCGTCGACGGTCTCCACCAGCCTGGTGCCCGGGTCGTGCTCGCCCGCGAGCCCGAGTTCGTCGAGCATGCGCTGGCAGAAGCTGTGTGTGGTGGCGATGGTGCCTGCGTCGAAATCCGACAGGGCGGTCAGTAACCGCCGCTGCCGCAGCCGGACTTCGTCTTCCCCGGCCTGCGCGAGATGGCGGACCAGCTCGTCCGCGTGCGCGCGGGCCGCTGCCGGGTCGGCCAATCCGGCGGCCACGGCGACGAATCGGTCGCGCGTGCGTTCCCGCAGCTCCTGGGTCGCCGCACGGCTGAATGTCACCAGCAGCAACTGGGATATGCCGACCCCGGCCTCGGCGACGTAGCGCACCGCCAGACCGACGATGGCGTGCGTCTTGCCGGTGCCCGCGCTGGCCTCCAGCACGGTCGTCCCGGTCGGCAGCGGCCCGTACGGCTCGAACGCGTCGGCGTCGAAAGCGGCCGCGTCGAAGGAGGTTTCCTGCACGGTCATGCGTGCCTCCCTCCTGCGCGGCCGGTGCTCACGCGGTCCGCGGCCTTCGCGCTCGCCTCGGTGGCCTGCCACGCCGCACGGTCCCGAAGCGATTGTCCGAGCTGACATTCTGCCGCGCGCCCGTGCGTCCACCGGCGACCGACACGCGCCGGGGCGGTGTATTCCGACGTCCGGCACCGGATGGCGCCGAACCGTCGAGGGCGTCCGGCCGCCGCGTGTTCGGTCACGGCTGGCCCTGGTTTTCCGCGGCCAGCAGCGGTGCCCACATCCGCCGGGCCAGCGCACCGAAGCGGGTGCTCTCCCCCGGCTCGCCCGCCGCGGCGGGCGCGGCCATGAGGTCCTCGAGCCGGGGCGCCGGACCCCAGACGTAGCGCAGGTGACGGTCGGTGTGATCGCCGAACGGCCCTGGGCCGTTGGGGCCGCCGTTGAATTCGCGCTCCGCGGCGGCGATCGCGTCGTCGATGCTCGCGCCACGGAGACGGCGCTCGGCGTAGACCGCGGACGCGGCGGGCGCGACCGGCAGCGGTTCGGTCAGGCCCGCGTCGCGCAGCGCGACGAGCTGACGCAAGATCTCCCCGGCCGCGGGCACGTCGGGCGCGGTGAGCTCGCAACGCCAAGCAGGACGGCCGAACTGGCCGCGGCCGGTGCTCACGGCCCGCCAGGACCGATCCTCCGTGACGGTCAGCGCGAGCAGCGAAACCCACGCCGCGATCCGGTGTTTGGGAGCCAAGCGGGAGAAGGTGGTGCGGACCAGGGTGTCGCCGCGCACTTCGGGCACGGTGCCGGTGAGCCGTCGTCCGTTGCCCAGGTCGACCGCGATGTCCACCGCGCGCGCTTGGCCCGCGTAGTCCGCCTGCGCGGCGCGCACCAGCCGGTCCACGGTGTGCTCGACCTCGTCGAGCACGGCGGCGCCGAATCCGAAGGGCGGCAGTGTGCCGCGCCGCCACTCCGCCGCCCGCAACCCGGCCGGGTCCGCGCCGGTCAGGCGGGCCGTGAGCAGGCGTTCGCCCAGCTCCCACTTGGCCAGGCCGTCGAGTTCGATGGGCAGCCGGTCGGCGATGTCCTCGTCGTGCTCGGGCACCCGCAGACCGAGACGCTGCCACAGGAAGGCACGCACCGGGTGCTCGGCGAACGAGATCAAGTCGGCCAGCGCGACATCCGCCGTGTCCGCGGCGGGCAGCGGCGCGGGCAGGAATACGGGCCGCGGTTGTGCGGGTCCGTCGGCCGCGCACGCGCCGGCCAAGGCCGCGGTGTCGAAGCTGAACGGCTGATCGGCCCGGAAATTCCGGCGATCGAAGGACTGCAGCGGATGCCGCGTCACCACCGTACGCATCGCAGCGGCGCCGGCATGAGCGCGCAGCGCGTCCAGCAACTCGGCGACCGGAATGGCGGGCGGGCGGTGTGCCCCACTGACCGGATCGGCGCCGGTGTGGAACACCAGCAGTGCGTCCCGGGCCGCGAGGATCGCGTCCAGCAGCATCTGCCGGTCCTCGCTGCGCGGATCGCGTTCGCCGAGCAGCGGTTCGCGGGCCAGCACGTCGTCACCGTCCGCCGCGCTCGCGCGGGGGAACATCTCGTCGTCGAGGCCGAGCAGCACCACCACCCGGTGCGGCACCGACCGCATCGGCACCATCGTGCAGACGGTCAGCTCACCGGTGCGGAAATTGGCCCTGGTGGGACGCGCGGCCAGCCGCGAACGCAGCAGCACACCGACATCGGCCAGCCGCAACGACACCTCGCCCGCGTGGTCGGTGGCGGCGGCGAGTTCCTGCCTGGCCTCGGTGCGCACCCATGCCTGCGCGTCCGGTACGTCGGTCAGCAGATCCAGTGCACGCCCCAGCGCCGCCGCCCATTCGTGCGCGGGCCGGGGGCCGCGCAGGTCACGCAGACACACCGCGAGCCGGTCGATGAACTCCGCGAAGCGCCCGGCGAGGTCGACGTCGTTGCTGTCCACGTCGTCCAAGGGCAGTGCGAGATCCAGCCAATCGTCCGAGGTCTCGCCCGCGGTGACGCCGAGCAGGATCCGGTCCACCGCGCTGTTGAGCGTGTTCTGCGCGAAATCGGCGAGACCGAACGCTTGGCGCTGCCGCTGCCCGATGCCCCACCGCGCCCCGGATTCGGCCGCCCACTCGCGCAGTCGTTCGATGTCGTCGTCGTCGAATCCGCAACGGCGCCGGACGGTCTCGGCGGCCGCGAGGTCGAGCACCTGGGTCACCGTCACCCGGCCGTCGGCCAGCTCGAGCAGCGCTGCGATCACCGCGAGCAGCGGATTGGTCACACCGCGTCCCCGGTCGGCCAGGCGCACCCGCAGCCGGTGCGCCGGATGTTCGGAGTCGGCCTGCGCCTCCGGCGTCCCCGAGGTGCGCTGCCCGAAGGCCGCGCGCACCAGCGGCGCGTACGCTTCCACCTCCGGGCACATGATCAGCACGTCCCGTGGCTCCAGTGTCGCGTCGGCCGCGAACAGCCCGAGCAGGCATTCCCGCAGCACCTCGACCTGCCGTGCGGGGCCGTGACACGCGTGCACCTGCACGGTGCCGTCGGCGGCGGCTTTCCCCGGCACCGGCGGCCACCGGTCGTCCCGGATGCCCCGTTGCAGCGCACGCAGCAGTGTCGCGGGCGAATCGTCCTCCGCGACACCGGCTTCGGATCGGGCAGAGATGCTCGGATGATAGGTGTCGGAGCCGGTGGCGGCGGGTACGGCCAGCCGCTGCTGCAGCTCCCGCACGTCGCGGGCCAGTCCGGCCAGCAGCGGGTGGGCGATCGCCGTGACGCTGCGGTCCTCGGCCCGGGTGCGGGCGGTCGGCAGCTCGCTCAGCGCCGACCAGAGGACCGGGCTGGGATGCACGAGCCACAGGTGGACGTCGCGGCCCGCGGCCAGCGCCGACAGGACGGCGAGCTGGTCGCTGGGCAACCGGGTCACGCCGAACAACGACAGCCGCGGCGGCAGCGCGACCAGTTCCGGCCGCGCGCGCAACCGCGCGCAGGCGGTTTCGAGCCGCTCGGCCGGACTCGGCGCCCCGATTGCGGCACGCAGCCCGCGCCACAGCATCGGCTGCCAGAGCAGGTCGTCGGGCATCGGGGCGCCCGTCCCGTCGGTGTCCAGGCCCGCCGCCCACTCGGTGATCAGCGCGGGCCGCTGGGCGGCATAGCTGTCGAACAGCGCGGCGATCCGGGCCGCGGTCGCATAGCGCCGACCGGCCCGGTGCTCACCGCCCGCGGTGCCGCGTGCGCCGAGGTGCCTCGCCAGAACCGCGCACCACGGCTCGGACAGCGACGCATCGATCACCCGCAGCAGTGACCACACCGCGCGCTCCTGTGCCCACGGATCCTCCTTGGGCGCGACCTCGCTCGCCGCGGCCAGCACTTCGGCGACCAGCGCCGCGGGTGAGGGAAACACGACGTTCGCGCACACGCCGTCGCCCGAGCCGTCCGCGCCCAGCACCCCCGAGAGCGTCTGCGTCAGCCAGCGCTCCACGCCTTTCGCGGGTACCGCGACCACCTCGGCCGCGAAGGGATCCGCCTGCGGCGAGGCCAGCACCTCCGCGAGCACCCGGGCGAGCACGTCGGCGCGCTCGGCACGGTGGATGTGCAGCGGCATCTGCGCCCTCTCGATCGATGGGGTCCGGCTGCGCTGGCCTCGGACTTCGTGCACGTTTATACGCCCAGCGACCGACGCGCAACTGCACCGCCCCATCGGGACGCCAGTGAAATAGACCACACGAGAACGGATTACTCCGCCGTGTCACAGGGGGACCGCCGCGGCGATGTGCGACAGTGCTGCACCGGGGAGGTAAGAGTTTGCACCGGGGCGGAACGAGAGAGCTGCACCGAAAGGCTGGTTCGCGTTCATGGATGCGATGGTGATTCCCCTGGTCCCGAGAGGCGGATTCACGGTCCGCCGGATCGGAGACCGCTGGGAGCTCGTCAACTCCCGCCACTACGGGCGCACCGTCGTCCTACACTCCTGGCCCCGGGATCGGCACACCGAGGCGTTCGAACACTGCTACCGGCTCAACGGACGCACCGTCGAAGAACTGCGCGCCGCCTTCCGCTGACGTGCCCTGGCCAGCGGTGATGGGCGAATTACGCTGCGGCGCAAGCACCCGGACCGGGCGATAGCACACCCTGGACCCCAGCTCAAGACGTGCGTCCGGCCCCGCGATGTGCGATCGTGGTCCCTCGTGCGTTACCCGTCCCCCGCCACCCGAACCGTTCCCCGCGTGGCCGCCTCCGCCTGTCTCCTCGCCGCCGCGGCGATCATCGCCCCGAGCCTGCCCGCCGCGCTCCCGATCGCGGGCGCGACGCCGCTCGCGCACACGCAGGGCTGCCTGCCCGGCTTCGACTGCGATCTGAGCAGTCGAATCGCCAAAGCCGACGCCTACCTCAACAGCCGGCCCGGTGTCACCGGCTACGTCCTGCGCGACCGTGTCTCCGGCGGCGTCTACGCCAACGCCAACGCCGAGAACGCGGTCTGGACCGCGTCCACCATCAAGCTCGCGATCGCCGCCGACCTGCTCAACCGGGCGCGCGTCGGCGCCATCAACCTGACCCCCGAGGATCGCGGGCTGATGGAGGGAATGCTCGCCACCTCCAACGACGGCGCCGCCGACATGCTCTGGACCAAGTACGCGGGGATCGACCGGATGGCGTTCAACAACGCCTTCCGCGCCAACGGGATGAGCTCGCTGGTGCCGCAGCCCACCAACACCGCGCTGTTCCCGGACTGGTCGTTCCAGAAGTGCACCGCCGCCGACCTCGACCGGCTGATGGACCACATCCTCAACCACATGCACCCCGACGACCGCAACTACCTGGTCGACCGGATGCGCGCGGTGGACTCCAACCAGCACTGGGGCGTATGGGGCGCGGGCGCGAGCATGCGTCCCGGCCTCAAGAACGGCTGGTCGGCCGAACAAGGCGGCTGGGTGGTCAACTCGGTCGGCTTCGCGGGACCGGGCGAGCGCTACACGCTGGCCATCATGAGCTCGCTGGGCGACGCGGGCGGCTACACCGAGGGCGCCGAGACCGATACCAAGCTCGCGGAGATCCTGCTCGCCGGCCGCTGACCCGGCCGGGCCGGTCGCTCAGGCGGCCGCGCGCCTGCGCAACGTCATCGGCGCACCGTCCCTGGGGAAGGGAATCGTGGTGAATCCCCAGGGCATGCGGTATTCGTCGGGGATCCGCCACTCGTATTCACGCACCAGGGCGGCGGTCACCGTCTTCACCTCGAAGGTGCCGAAGTGCATCCCGATGCACTTGTGCGCGCCCGCTCCGAACGGCATCCAGGCCAGGCGGTGCGACTTGTCCTCGCGCCGCTGTTCGCCGAACCGCTCCGGATCGAAGCGCTCGGGCCGGGTCCACAGTTCGGGCAGCAGGTGATTCACCTGGTAGGCGAGGTCGACGGGTGCGCCCGCCGGGATGTAGTGACCCGCGATCTCGGTGTCGCGCACGGCGCGGCGCGACAATCCGGGAACCGGCGGCATCAGCCGCAGGCTCTCCCGGACCACCAGATCCAGGTCGCGCAGCGCCTCCAGGTCCGCGATGGCGGGCGCCGCGTCCCCGAGGCGCGCGTCCATATCCAGCACTTCGGCGCGCACCCGCTGCTGCCAGTCGGGGTGCTTGCCCAGGTAGTAGGCCACGGCGGTGGCGGTCGTCGTGGTGGTGTCGTGCGCCGCCATGATCAAGAAGATCATGTGGTTGACCACGTCCGCGTCACCGAAGACGCCGCCGTCTTCGCTGCGGGCGTGGCACAGGCCCGAGAAGAAGTCCGCCGATTCCGCGCGGCGCTTCTGCGGCAGCATCGCGGTGAAGTAGTCCTCGAGCACTCTCCTGCCGCGCAATCCGGCCCGCCAGTGGCCGCCGGGTACCGAGTGCCGGATGATGGAGAGTCCCGCGTGGGTGCAATCGACGAACGCGTCGATCAACTGCCTGCGCTGCGGCCCGACGTCGGCGGCCATGAAGCTCTCGCCCGCGATGTCGAGGGTGAGCTCCTTGATGGTCGGATACAGCCGCACCGTGCGTTCGGCGTCGCGCCCGCGCGGCACCCAGCGTGCGATGCTCGCCCGCACCACCGGGGTCAGCGCGGCCAGGTGCGCCTCGAGCCGGTCCCTGGTGAACGCCTGCTGCATGATCCGACGGTGGAATTTGTGCTCGTCGAATTCCAGCAGCAGCAGGCCCCGGCGGAAGAACGGTCCGATGAAGTAGTCCCAGCCCTGGCCGAAGTCGCGGCGGCGGTGGCCGAGCACTTCGTCCAGCGCGTCGGGTCCCGCGACCAGCACCCGGTCCACGCCGAGCGAGCTGTTCAGGGACACGGGTCCGTACCGGCGGTAGCGCTCCATCATCTCGGCCGGACCCCAGCGCATGTAGTGCAATGCCCGGCCCAGGTAGGGCAGGCCGGCATCGCCGCGCACCGGCCGGGCATCGCTGCCCCGCGGCGGGGTGGCCAGCACCTGGCGTCGTTCCGGCAGCAATCCGAGCGCCCGGTCGATCAGATGGCCGTGCGGGACCTCGATCAGCGCGATGTTCTCCGAATCGGCCTGCACGCTGCGCTTTCGGCCGACCGCACGGTCACCGGCGACCATGGCAATCCTCCCTGGACGACAGTTACCATCGTAGGCTCTCGACCTCGTCCGCTCGGCCGATTCGCCGAGCGTCGATCCTCCCCGCCCCGGCCCGGCCGCGGGGAACAACACGCCAGGAACGGGGATCTCGCCGTGACGCTGCCCGGCGCGGCGGCTACGGTTTAGCTGTCAGGAATCGCCGCCGGGGACGACCCCCAAGGTCCATCGAGGAGCAGGACGATGAGCACTCAGACTGTCGAGAACGGCCGGCACCGGGTGGTGGTGATCGGCTCGGGCTTCGGCGGCCTGTTCGGCACCAAGCACCTCAAGCGCGCCGACGTCGACATCACGCTGATCTCGAAGACCTCGACCCACCTGTTCCAGCCGCTGCTCTACCAGGTCGCCACCGGCATCCTTTCGGTCGGCGAGATCGCGCCCGCCACCAGGCTGGTGCTGCGCAAGCAGAAGAACGCGCAGGTGCTCCTCGGCGAGGTCACCGATATCGACCTGACCCACAACACGGTGACCTCGCGCCTGCTCGACCAGGACACCGTCACCCCGTTCGACAGCTTGATCGTCGCGACCGGCGCCCAGCAGTCCTACTTCGGCAACGACCGGTTCGCCACCTACGCACCGGGCATGAAGACCATCGACGACGCGCTGGAGCTACGCGGCCGGATCCTCGGCGCGTTCGAACAGGCCGAGCTCGCGACCACTCAGGAGGAGCGCGACCGGCTGCTGACCTTCGTCATCGTCGGCGCCGGACCGACCGGTGTCGAGCTGGCCGGGCAGATCGCCGAGCTGTCCGACCGCACTTTGGAGGGCACCTTCCACAACATCGATCCACGCGACGCGCGGGTCGTGCTCATCGAGGGCGCCGGCGCGGTGCTCGGGCCGATGGGGCCGAAGCTGGGCGGCAAGGCCGAACGACGACTGGAGAAGATGGGCGTCGAGATCCAGCTCAACGCCATGGTGATCGATGTCGACGCGTTCGGCGTCACGGTGAAGGACTCCGATGGCACGATCCGCCGCATCGAGTCGGCGTGCAAGGTCTGGTCGGCGGGTGTGCAGGCCAGCCCGCTGGGCAAGATGATCGCCGACCAGTCCGACGGCACGGAGGTCGACCGGGCGGGCCGCGTCGTGGTCGAACCGGACCTGACCGTCAAAGGCCACCCGAACGTCTTCGTGGTCGGCGATATGATGTCGGTGCCGAATGTCCCCGGCCAGGCGCAGGGCGCCATCCAGGGCGCGACCTACGCCGCCAAGCAGATCAAAGCGGGGCTGAAGGGCCAGACCCCGCAGGAGCGCAAGCCGTTCAAGTACTTCAACAAGGGCAGCATGGCCACCATCTCGCGGTTCAGCGCCGTCTGCCAGGTGGGCAAGCTCGAGTTCGGCGGGTTCCTCGCGTGGCTGGCCTGGCTGGCGCTGCACCTGTACTACCTGGTCGGCTACCGCAGCAGGATCATCACCGTCATCCAGTGGTTCGTCACCTTCCTCGGCCGCAGTCGCGGTCAGATGGCGGCCACCGAACAGTGGGTCTTCGCCCGGCTGGCCTTGGAGGCGATCAGCAACGGCGACGACGAGGACGCCGAACAATTGGCCGCCGCCCTCGGCACCTCCACCAACAGCCGCGTGGCCGTGGACAAGGCGCACACCGACGCCAAGGCCGGCTGACCGGTGTAGTAGCGCGCTCGACCAATCCAGGTCGCCGACAGATCCGAATGTGAGGCGTCGAAGTCTCCTTCGGATGAAAGGTGATCTATGGGCACAGGCAAGCACCGAGCACCCGCTCCGCATCGGCCGAAGCTCGGCTCCATCGTCGCCGCGGGGACGGTTCCTCTCGTTCTCGCGCTGGTGGGAACCGGTACGGCGAACGCAGAGCCCGATCACCCCGCTCCGGTGACCAGAACGGATTCCACCGAGCAGGCCCAGTGGCCCGCGGCCGAGGCGCCGAACGTGCGCCCGTACGAGGGTCTGCGAATCCCGGACGACGTACTGAGTTCGTTGCAGTGGGCACGTCCGTTGCCGGATCACCAGTACCTGGCTCCGGTGGAAGGGCTGCACGCTCCCGTTCCGGTCGCCCCCGTGCCGCCGATCGCACCGCCTTCGGGCAAATTGCGCTTCGGCGACGTGCAGGTCGACGCACCGGAGTGGCTCTACCGGGAGCAGGCGATCCAGATCAACGACAGCTCCGCGATGGCCGAGGCCGATATGGCGACGTTCCTGGATTCGATCGGGATGGAGCGCACGAGGTCCGACCGTGTCGCCGGGCAGACCATGGGCGCCGCCGCGATCGGCGCGGCGGCGGGCTTCGTGTTCGCCAGCCCGTTCGCGTTGTTCGGGGCGGCCATGGGCGGGGGTCTCGGCCTGGCCATCGGTCTGCCGTTCGCACCGATCGGCCTCGCCGCGGGCCCGGTCGGCGCCGCTTATGGCGCGGCCCTGATGGCCGCCCCGCTGTCCGCCATCGGCGCGGGCATCGGCGCGGGTCTCGGGGCGGTACACGCACTCAGCGCGCCTCCGCGGGCGCTCAGCGCGCCGGCGCCGGGGGCGGAGGCCACCGAACCGGCTCCGGAGGTCGCCGAGCCGGCTTCGGAGACCGCCGAGTCGGCTTCGGAGACCGCGGATACGGCCAACGGCTGATCGGATGACCGTTCCGAGGAGCGAGCCGAAAGGGTGGGAACCCGACGACGCTGTCGGGCTCCCATCCTTTCTTTCTCCATGTCTCGGGTGGACTACACCTGTCCGAGACGAAATCGACAGACTGCACGGTCTGTTCATCAGACGTTCAGCAGCGCCCCGGTACGGGTGAACAAGCTGCCACCCGCCGCCAGCGGCAGCCGGGTCTGCGTCAAACCGGTCGTCGCCGCCGCGCGTTCGTCCGGATAGACGAGTTCGCTTTCCAGAGCGCGAGGCGCCGACAGCGCGTCGTCGGCCGGTGTGCCCGCGCCCAGCGCCAACCGGTGGCGCAGTAGCGGTACGTCGTCCACGTCGGCGATCAGGTCTCCTTGCCACTCACCACCGTCCTCGCCCGCGCGGCCGACCTGGACGCGTTCGCGCATGCGCAGCCGGGCGCCGGAAGCCAACCGAATCGTGGTGACCGTGTGGTGCCGGGCGCCACCGGCGACGATCATCGGCTCGGGATCGAAATCCAGCGCTCCTCCGCTACCGACCTCCAGGTGCCAGCGTCCGGACGACAGAAGCGTCGCCGCGCCCGGTAGCGCGAGAGTCGCCGCGACGGAGCGCACCACCAGTTCGGCGCCGGGCGCGACCACGATCGCGATGTCGAGTTCATCCCCGCCCAGCGGTGTGGCGGCGGTGCCGATCAGATGGACCGTTCGCGGGCCCGTGCGGCGGGCCGACAACCCGCCGCTCGCGTAGATCTGCGGAAGGACCGCCGGGTAGGCGACTATTCGTAATTCGGTGCGCACCAGCGGCGCTCAGTGCGCGGCGGCGGATTCGTCCGCACGGTCCCGCTCGGCGACCGCGCGCAGCTGCTCGCGCACCCAGGCCAGCACCGGTGTCGCCGCGGGATCCTCGGTGAGCGATACGAGCACCGTCGGCCGGTCCGCGCGCACCCGCGCCGCGTCGCGCTCCATCACGCCGAGGTCCGCGCCGACCAGCGGCGCCAGATCGGTCTTGTTGACCACCAGCAGGTCCGAGAAGGTCACGCCCGGGCCGCCCTTGCGCGGGACCTTGTCGCCGCCCGCTACGTCCACCACGAAGATCTGCACGTCGATCAGGCCGGAGGAGAAGGTCGCGGTCAGGTTGTCGCCGCCGGATTCGACCAGGATCAGATCCAGCGGCGGGTTGGCGGCGACCAGGTCCTCTATGGCGTCGAGGTTGGCGGTGATGTCGTCGCGGATGGCGGTGTGCGGGCAACCGCCGGTCTGCACGGCGGTGATCCGCTCGTCCGGCAGGACCGCGTGCCTGCGCAGGAAATCGGCGTCCTCGGTGGTGTAGATGTCGTTGGTCAGCACCGCCAGCGACAGCTCGTCGCGCAACTGCCTGCACAGTGCGGCCACCAGCGCGGTCTTGCCCGAACCGACCGGGCCGCCGATGCCGATGCGCAGCGCCTCTCCGGGCGTGCGGGTCCGTCTCGGCCGATCGTGACCGTGGTCGTGCGGCTCACCGTCGATCAGATGCGGGGGCATGGCGCGGTCTCCTTCTTCCTGGGCTTCAGCTCGCGAACAGGGGCATGTCGCGTTGCCGATGGCGCTCGGCGAGCACGTCCTGCAGCGGATCGGACATCGCGGCGAGACCGGTCACGGCTTCGGCGGCGACGCGGTCGCACAGGCCGGCCAGCCGGATCGTGCACGCGGCGATCTCGGCGGGATCCAATGCCAGCAGGCGCTGAGCGGCGGTGGCGGCGCCGGTGAGGGTCGTGTAGACGACCACGCCCGCGATTTCCCGGGGCGGCACCGAGGCAGCCGCGCCCGCCATGCCGAAGACCGTGGACAAATGCGGCGTGGTGCCCAACGGCGACCAATCGTGCCGGGGCCAGAGCTGTTTCGCCAGGCGCAGCAGGCCACGGCCCTGCGCGCGCGATGCGGCCCGCGCAGCGGGGGCCGGTGTGCGCGCGTCGGCTTCCGCCTCGGCGCGCACCGGATCCAGTTCACCCGCGCACACCGCGGCGGCAAGCGAAGCGGCCACCAGTCCCGCCGTCCGGATCCGGCGGCGCAGATACAGCTCCACCGTCGCGGCGTCGCGGACCGAGCCGGACGCGACGGCTTCTTCCACGCCGCCGGAGTGCACGTGACCGCCGATCGGCAGCCGGGAGTCGGCGAGCGCGAGCACCATCGTCAGCCCGGACGCGGCCGGACCGGTCGAAGTGGATGCAAGCACCGGTCGATCCTATGTCCCGACGGGCCGACCGGCGTCCCGGTCGTCGCGGGTCAACGGCGGAAGGCGCGTTCCATGAGGCGCTGGGCGCGGCCCCGGGTCAGGTCGGTCCACGCCTGTACCGGGGCCGACCACCACGGGGCGATCTCCCGCGGCTTGGCGGTCACCGCGTGGCAGACCAGGTCGGCGGCCTCGTCCACGGTCAGCCCGGGGACACGGCTGAAGTCGGTGGGCGCGCTCATCCTGGTGTGCACGAGCGGCAGGTAGATCGAGGTGATGGTGACGCCGTCGCGGGCCACCTCGGCCGCGACACTGCGCAACCAGACGTCGAAGGCGGATTTCGACGCGCCGTAGGCCGCCCAGCGGGGCGCGGGCGGCATACGCACACCCCAGGTGGACACATTGACGATATGGCCCGCCCCGCCGGCGCGCATGGCGGGCAGCAGCGTGAGCAGCAGGCGCACCGGGCCGAGGTAGTTCACATCGATGGTGCGGGTGAAATCGTGGAAACGGTCGTAGGACTCCGCGATCGGGCGGCGGATCGACTTGCCCGCGTTGTTGATCACCACGTCGAGGCGGCCGTGCTCGTCGAGGAGCGTGCGGCCGAGCCGTTCGACGGCGTCCATGTCCGTCAGATCGGTGGGGTAGGTGTGCGCGACACCACCCGCGGCGGTGATCTCCGCGGCCAGCCGATCGAGTTCGTCACCGGAGCGGGCCACGAGCAGGACGATCGCGCCCGCCGCCGCCAGCTTGCGCGCACTGGCCTTGCCTATGCCGTGCGAGGAACCGGTGACCAGCACGATCTTGCCGCCCACCGCGGCGCGCAACGCCTGCTCGCGCGGACGCGATGTGGGATACAACAGCCGCGTCGCCACCCGTTCGGCGATCGGCCGGCCGTTTCTGGAGGCGTGAGCGTGGTTCACGAACTCGACTGTAGGCGTCGATCAGGACACCCACCCGGGGGTTCGTGCGATCAGTGCGCGCGGGTGATGTCCCGCACGAGTTGGGGCAAGTCCTGGCGGGTGAGGTAGGCGGCGATGCTCAACTCCCCGTCGCCGCGCCGGACCAGGAAGTCGCTGTAGAGGTCGAGGGCGGGTGCGTCACCGAGAGTCATCGTCCAGTGCGCCGAAGTGAGCCAGTAGTGCCCGCCGAGCTCGATGGTGGACTGGTCGGTGAGCAGCGCGTGCCCAGCTGCGAGCCCGTGGGCACGGGCGCGGGCGGCGGCGATGAATTCCTCGCGGGTGACGCAGCGGCTCGTCGTGGGCGTGACGACAAGGATCTGCGGATCGAAAAAGCTTGGCAGCGTGTCGAAGTCGGACGCCGAGACACTGTCGTCGTAGCGGCGGAGGAACGCCTGGACCGCATCGATGCCGGACCTGGAAACGCCGTCGGCGTGCGCGGAGTCATGCGAAAACATGACATTTGATTTTATCACGAACGGCGTTCGACTCCCGGGAGGCGCGCCGATACGCGACTCGAGCTTTTCTACTCATGCGTCCGGCAGCGGCGATGTGCTCGAATGTAGTTTCCAGGGAGACTCTTTCGCCGGGCTACGTCCCGGCACGCCAGCCGAGGGGGAACACCGTGTCGACGCCGGACACGCAGGTCTCGATCGCCCAATGGATCGCACGCGGACTCGCGATCGTGGTGCTGGTCCCGATCCGCCTGCTATGGGAGGGCATCCTCCTGCTCGGCCGCGTCACCGGAGCGGCGCTCGTGTTCGTCGCGCGGCATCTGCTGGTTCCGGTAGCCGAACTGATCTGGCACTGGATGCTGCGGCCCGCGTGGATCTTCGCGAAGGACTTCTTGTGGGGCTGGGTGATCCAGCATCTGCTGTGGGGCTCGGTGCTCACGCCGTTGGCCTCACTCCTGCTGGAGTACCTGCTGCGACCGCTGCGGCGAGCGGTGGAAATCTTCTTGTGGCGCAAGGTGATCCGCCCAGCCGGGGCTTGGCTGCTGCGTTGGGTCGTGTCCCCGATCGTCTACGCCGTCGCCTGGGTGTGCCGCTACACCGTCGAATGGCTGATCGTCTGGCCCCTGTCCCGGTTATGGCGTTGGGTGCTCCGCCCGCTGTGGAATGTGGTGCGCGCGACCGCGCGGTACGGGTGGCGGGTGGCCGCTCGCATCGTGGGCGCGCTCGTGGTGATGCCGTGCCGGGCGGTGTACCGCTTTGTGCTGCGCCCGGTGTTCGCCGCCTTCGCTGTTGTCTGGCACGCGCTGGTGGTGCGTCCGGCCCGATGGGTGCACGGCACGATAGTCCGGCCGATGAACCGCTGGGCGGCCGAGGTCGTGGCGACGGTGTTCGGCCGCTGATCGCGCGGCTCAGCGCGGTCCGGGTGAGGCGAACCGCGCGATCAGCGCCATCGCGGTGAGCGCCGTCGCGCCGACGGCCACCGCGACGTGCATGCCGTCGACGAAGGAGCCGCGCGCCGCCTCCACCAGCGCCGCGTCACCGGCGGCCCGCTGGATGGTCTCGCCGAGCGTCCCGGCGTAGTCGCCCCCGGACCGGAAGATCAGCGCCGCGAGCGACCCGAGCAGCGCCAAGCCCAGCGCGTTGCCCAGCTCGAAACTGGTCTCCGAGATGCCGACCGCCGACCCGGCCCGCTCCGGCGGCACCGAGGACACCGACACCTCGGACACCAAGGTGAACGCCAGACCGTAGCCGACTCCGGCGATCGGGGACCCGGCCAGATACCACCCCAGCCCGTCGTGCGCGCCGACACCGAGCAGCATCAGGTTGCCCGCCGCGGAGGCCAGCAAGGCGAACACGAAGGTGGCACGAGCGCCGAAGCGATGTCCGACCCGGGCGCCGCCCACCGAGCAGACGAAAACGGCGATCGCCATCGGAATGCCGAGCACGGCCGCGGCCAGCGGCGTTCGCCCGGTCACCGACTGCAGGTAGACGCTGGTCAGATAGCTCAGCCCGGCCAGCGACATCATCCCGGTCAGACTGGCGCCGATGGCCACCGAGAACTGGGGCCGGGCGAACAATCGCAGGTCGAGCAGAGGTTCGTCGAGCCGGCGCTGCCTGCGCACGAACACCGTCAGGATCACCACGCCGACCAGCGCGACGACGATCGCCTGCGCGTCGATGCCTTCGGTCGCGGCGTGTTTGATGCCGTACACCACCGGCAGAATGCCGCCGATCGACAGGGCGACGCTCGGTAGGTCCAGCGGGCCCCGCACGCCCGCCCGGTGTTCGGGCAGGACGAACGGACCGAAGGCGAGCAGCACCAGCAGCACCGGGATGTTGATGAGGAACACCGAACCCCACCAGAAGTGGTGCAGCAGGACGCCACCGATGATCGGCCCGACGGCAGAGCCTCCGGCGAAGAACGCCGTCCAGACGCCGATCGCGGCGGCTCGCTCCCGCGCATCCGGGAACAGGCTCGAGATCAGCGCCAGGCTGGACGGCAGCAGCGTCGCGCCGCCGATGCCCATCAGCGCTCGCGCGGCGATCAGCACGCCCGCGCTGGGCGCGAACGCGGCGATCACCGACGCGATGCCGAAGACCGCGGCGCCCACCAGCAAGATGTTGCGCCGACCGATCCGGTCACCGAGATTGCCCATGGTGATGAGCAGTCCCGCGATCAGGAACCCGTAGATGTCCAGGATCCACAGCTGCTGGTCCGCCGACGGGTCCAGGTCGAGCGTCAGGGTCGGCATCGCGAGGAACAGCACCGAGATGTCCATCGACACCAGCAGCACCGGCAGCAGCAGGACCGCGAGGCCCAGCCAGGCGCGGCGCGAGCCGGTTGTGGACGGCGCGGCCCGCACCGGCTGCACGTCTGTCATCGCCGAACATCCTCTCGCTGGCGCGTACGTCGTACGCATGAGTCCGGGTACAGTGTACGCATGCTGCGCCGCGCCGCCATAGTCGATACCGCGATCGAGCTCGCCGACGCCGAAGGCTTGGACGCGCTGTCCATGCGGCGCATCGCCGACCGGCTCGGGGTCGGCGCCATGTCGCTGTATCGCCACGTCGCGAACAAAGACGAACTGCTCGCGCTGATGACCGACGAAGTGGCCCGGCGCAATCCGTACCCCTCCCCCGAAGGGCAGCGGTGGACCTGGCGCGACCGGGTTCGCATCGCCGCCGAGATCGACTGGGCCCTGTACCGGCGGCATCCGTGGGTGCTGCTCACCTTCGCCACTCCGCGCTACAGCTTCGGGCCGCAGAGTCTGGCCTGCCTGGCCTGGTTGGTGGACGGCTTCCTGGAACTCGGCGTGTCCACCCGCGAGGCGACCGGCATGTCCTTCTCGGTATGGAACCACATCTCCGGCGCGACGCTGCCGGAGATCAGCGCGGATTTGATGGCGCGCAAAGGCATGGACCCCGGCGGGGACAACGGGCTGCGGACGCTGTTGAACGGCACGGCGCAGGATTCGATCCCTTCCGCGCTGACCGATCTGGCCGGCAGCGGTGTGCGCGATCTGACGCAGGAGGAACTGCTCTACGACGGACTCGACGCGCTCTGCGACGGATTCGAGGCCAGGGCCGCGCGCCGCGATCGGTTGACCTCGACCTGAGTTGATGTTGCAGGCTGGCCGGCGACCGCCTCACGACCAAGGAGCCACCGTGCACGCCATTCGCCTCCATGCCTTCGGCCCGGCCGAGAATCTGCGCTACGAACCCGTACCCGATCCCGTGCCGGGCCCCGGCCAGGTCCGCATCGCGGTGGCCGCCGCCGGTGTGCATCTGGTCGATACGACGCTGCGCAGGGGCGAGGCCGGGCCGTTTCCCGCGCCCGAGCTGCCGACCATCCCCGGGCGCGAAGTCGCGGGCACGGTGGACCGCGTGGGCGCGGGCGTGGCCGCGAGTCTGCTGGGCGCGCGGGTAGTGGCCCATCTCGGCGCGGTGCCCGGCGGATACGCCGAACTGGCCGTCACCGACGCCGCCCGGCTGCACGAGATCCCGGCGAACCTGGACGCGGCGGAGGCGGTGGCCATGATCGGCACCGGCCGGACCACCATGGGAATCCTGCAGTTCACCGAACTGAAGCCCGGCAGCGTCGTGCTGGTGACGGCCGCGGCGGGCGGCATCGGCACCCTGCTCGTGCAGTACGCGAAGAACGCAGGAGCCACGGTGATCGGCTTGGCCGGTGGCCCAGCGAAAGTGGATCAGGTGCGGCGCAACGGCGCCGACCTGGCGGTGGACTATCTGTCGCCGGACTGGCCCGAGCCGGTCCGCGCGCGCGTCGGCGACCACGGGACGAACGTGCTGTTCGATTCCGTGGGCGGCGAAGTCGCCCGCGCCGGCATCGATCTGCTCGCACCGGGCGGGCAGCATCTGGTCTACGGCTGGTCGGGCAAGTCGGCGGCCGAGGGACCGGTGCGGCTGTCCGCCGAGGAACTGGCCGAACGCGGCATCACCTCCGAGATGGTGATCGGCCCGCCGATGTCGGCGCGTGCGGGCGGCGATCTGCGCGTGCTCGAGGACCGCGCCATGGCCGAGGCGGCCGCAGGCCGGCTGCGCCCCGCGATCCATCGCTTCGCGCTCGCCGACGCGGCCGCCGCGCACCGCGCGCTGGAGACTCGCGCGACGACCGGCAAGGTGGTGCTGGAGCCCTAGCCGAGCGGGTTCACTCGGCGCTGTCGCCGTTCACCACGGCATAGGCGAAGCCGTCCCAGCCCTTGCCGCCGACGGTCTGGACCACGGTCGCGTCCAGGCTCGGTTCGGCGGAGAGCAACTCCACCAGCTCGCGACTGGCCTGTGCGTTCGGATCCTCGGAATGCTCCTCGGCGATCGCGCCGCCGCGCACGACATTGTCGACGATGATCACCGAACCGGGCCGGGTCAGCCGCAGCGCCCACAGCACGTAATTCGAGTTGTTCACCTTGTCCGCGTCGATGAACACCAGGTCGAACGGGTCCGGGTCCTCCTCCGCGAGCACGGGCAGGCTGTCCAGCGCGGCGCCGACCCGGATCTCCACCCGGTCGCCCACACCCGCCCGCTCCAGGTTCGCCCGCGCCACATCGGCGTGCTCGGCGGCGAACTCCAGGGTGACCACCCGGCCCTTGGGCCCGACCGCGCGAGCGAGCCAGATCGTGCTGTATCCGCCGAGCGTGCCGATCTCCAGCACCCGACGTGCCCCAACCGTCCTGGCCAGCAGATGCAAGAACTTCCCCTGCGGCGGTGACACATCGATCGGGGGCAGGCCGGCCGCCTTGTTCGCCGCCAGCGCCGCGTCGGAATCGGGATCCGCCACCAGCGTCTCCACGAGATAGCGGTCCACATCGGCCCATCCAGGTGTCGTCATACCTGGAAGTCTGCCACCCGATTCCGCCCGCGTGCCCACCTCGCCGGGTAGCGTTCGGCACAGAGACGTACATGTCCCGGGAGCGCGCCGACGAACGGACGGACAGGATCCGACATGACGAATCTTGCGCGGGCCTTCGCGGTCATCGCCTGCTCGATCGCCTTCGGCGCCACCGGCTCCGTCGAGGCCGCCCCCCTCGGCGGCGGAGCCGAGTACGTCGCGCTGGGCGATTCCGGGGCGGCCACCACGGGCGTGCGGAACTTCGACATCACCGCCCCGCCGCGCTGCCTCCGCTCGACCGCGAACACACCGAAGCTCATCGCCCGGGAACTCGATCTGCGCCTCGACGACCGCACCTGCAACTCCGCGCGCATCCCGGATCTCGCCGCCGCGCAGCAGCCGGGCATTCCACCGCAGTTCGAGGCCCTCGGTCCCGGAACCAGGTTGGTCACGGTGCACATCGGCGCCAACGACGCCTTGATGGCCGAGCACATCGTCGCCTGCCACGTCTACGGCCTCTCCGGCGCAGGTGGGTGCGCCGGCCCGGACTGGGATGCCGCCATCGACGCGATCGCGGCGCCCTACGCGGCCGCGTTGCAACAGGTTTCGGATCTGGCGCCGAAGGCGATGATCGTCGTCGACGGTTGGCCGACCTATGTGCGCGACGGCGGCTGTCCGGAGCTGGTCGGTCTTCGACCGTCCGACGCCGCGCCCATCCAAGCGGCCTTCGATCGTCTCGACACCGTGGTCGCCCGCGTCGCCACCGCGCACGGCGCGATCTACGTCGACACCCGCGCCGCCTCGGCGGGCCGTGACGCGTGCGCACCCGTCGGTATCCGCTGGATCGACCCGGTCATCGCCACGGAAACACTCATCCCCTACCACCTCACCCCGCAGGGCATGCGTGGCGTCGCCGACGTCATCCTCCCCGCGATACGTGCCACCGGCCTGCCCCGCTGAACGATTCGGCCGCACCGACACCACCGCCCCGGACTCGGCGGAGTCCGGGGCGGGTCGGGTGGTGTTATTTCGAGAAGTTCTCCGGCGGCTGCCAAGGACGGCCGTGCGGGTCGTCCGGGCGCTGGGCCGGCGGCTGCTGTGGCGGCTGCTGTTGTTGCGGCGGCTGCTGCTGGGGCGGGAAAGCCTCCTGCGGCGGGATGACCGGCACGTGCGGGGACGGTTCGAAACTCTGCGGAGGCGGTGTCGGTGTCGGTGTCAGCCCCTCGACCGGAGTCCGCGCCGTCGCCTCGGCGGCCCGGACGGCCCGCTCGATGGTCGGGTCGGGTGCGGTGTCGAACCAGTCCGCGACATCGGAGTCGTCCTCCGGCTTGGCTTCCGCGCCGTCCGAGGCGGGCGGTTCGTACCGGAACACGCCGTCCTCGCCTTGGGTGCCGAAGCTCTTGGCGAACCCTTCCAGCGCTTTGCCGAAATCGCTGGGCACCAGCCACACCTTGTTGGCGTCACCGCGCGCGACCATGGGCAGCGTCTGCAGGTACTGGTAGGCAAGCAGTTCCGGCGTCGGCTTGCCGGATTTGATGGCGGCGAAGACTTTTTCGATGGCCTTGGCCTGGCCTTGCGCCTGCAGGAAGGCGGCGGCGCGCTCACCCTGCGCCCGCAGGATGCGGCTCTGCCGTTCGCCTTCGGCGGCCAGGATCGACGACTGCTTGGCGCCCTCGGCGGACAGGATCTGCGCCTGCTTCGAGCCCTCGGCCGTCTTGATCTGCGATTCGCGCTGGCCCTCCGCGGTGAGGATCATGGCGCGCTTCTCCCGGTCGGCCTTCATCTGCTTCTCCATCGACTCCTGAATCGACGGAGGCGGATCGATGCTCTTCAGCTCGACCCGCGCGACGCGCAGCCCCCAGCGCCCGGTCGCCTCGTCCAGCACGCCGCGCAGCTGGCCGTTGATCGAATCGCGGGAGGTGAGGGTCTGCTCGAGCGTCATACCACCGACGACGTTGCGCAGCGTGGTGACGGTCAGCTGCTCGACGGCGGCGATGTAGTTGCTGATCTCGTAGACCGCCGCCTGCGGGCTGGTCACCTGGAAATAGACCACGGTGTCGATGTGCAGGGTCAGGTTGTCCTCGGTGATCACCGGCTGCGGCGGGAACGACACCACCCGCTCCCGCAGATCCACCTTGGCGCGCACCCGGTCGGCGAACGGCACCAGGAACGTGAGCTGGCCGGACACGGTACGCGAATACCGGCCCAGTCGCTCGATCACCGCGGCCTCGGCCTGCGGCACCAGCGCGATCGACTTGAAGACCACCACAACGACCAGCAACACGAGGACGGCGGCAACGATCAGTACAGGCATCAAGGCCCTTTCCAGACGACGGCGGTCGCGCCGTCGATCTTCATGACATACACGGTCGTACCCGGTTCGTAGACTTCGGTCGTGTCCATCGGCCGCGCGGTCCACACTTCACCGCCCAGTTTCACCTGGCCGGAGTGCGCGGCGACCTGTTCGAGCACCAAGGCGGTCTTCCCCGGCAGCGCGTCGACGTTCGTCGGCGTGGGCGGCGGAGTTCCGAAGCGACGCCGGATGATCGGCCGAACGCCGAGGAACAGCACCGCCGAGACCACCGCGAAGACGATGGCATCCACCACGAGCGAGGTGTCGGCCGCCGCGCTGACACCCGCCGTGCCCAGCGCGGCGACACCGAGCATCAGCAGGGTGAAATCGCCGGTGAGCATCTCCGCCGCCGCGAGCAGAACGCCCGCGACCAGCCAAAAAATTGCGGCCACACGACCACTGTAGTGCGCCGATCATGATATCGGGCGCGACCTTCGCGAGTACTCCCGATGAATTCCGGCCGCGAACGCGCGGTGACCCGGGTGCGTCGAAAGCCGCAGCGGCGGTGCTAGCTTCAAGCGGGTGAGCGGGCGTGACAGGTATGGCGACATCTACTCCGGACATCCTCGATCGAAGAAGAGGGTGGTGCCGACGGTCACCGCGGATCGCGACCTGGTCGTCGAGGACGCCGCCACCGGATTCTGCGGCGCGGTGGTCGGATTCGATCGCAGCTACGACGGCGAGTTCGTCAAGCTGGAGGACGCGCGCGGCGCGGTGCGCCTGTTCGCGCTGCGCGAGGCCGCGTTCCTCATCGACGGCGAGCCCGTGACGCTGGTGCGGCCGACGGCCGCCCCGCCGAAGACGCCGAGCCGTTCCGCCTCCGGCTCCACCAGGGTCGATGGTCTGCGCGCCCGGATCGCCCGCGGCAGCCGGATCTGGGTGGAGGGCGTCCACGACGCCGCGCTCGTCGAGCGGGTGTGGGGCCACGACCTGCGCGTCGAGGGCGTCGTAGTGGAGCAGCTGGAAGGCCTGGACAATCTGGCCGCGCGCCTGGCCGAATTCCGGCCGGGGCCGGGCAGGCGGGTCGGCGTGCTGGTCGACCACTTGGTGACCGGATCGAAGGAGACCCAGCTGACCACCGGACTCGGGCCGCACGTCCTGGTGACCGGTCACCCGTTCGTCGACGTCTGGCAGGCGGTGCGCCCTTCCACCCTCGGGATCGCGCAGTGGCCCCGGGTGCCGCGCGACGAGGATTGGAAGACCGGCGTCTGCGAACGACTGCGCTGGGGCACTCCGCAGGACGGCTGGCGGCGGGTGTACGACGCGGTGAGCTCGTTCCGTGATCTGGAGGCGCCGCTCATCGGCGCGGTCGAGCGCCTCATCGATTTCGTCACCGAACCGGATTAGCGCGTTCCGGGAGCAGGGCCCGAGCCAGATGCCGGGCGGTATCCGCGCGGACCCCCTCGTCGCGGGCAGCGCGGCGACCCCGGTTTCCGCGCTGCTCACGAATGCCCTCGCGCATGGATGCCCACCGGTAGCGCCCACCCTTTATGCTCGATAATTATGTGCTCTCCAAGTGCGACGCTGACGGTGTGGGCGAGCTCCTGGCTGGCCGGCCGCAGCGCGCCCGACGACGTTTTGGCCGCCTTGCACGCGTGGGCGCCGAAGCACACGATCGCGGCGGGCGACCCGCTCACCGGCGGCCGCACCGATCTACCCTGGTCCGCACACGGCAACCTGCCGGGAAGCGGAGTCATGGCGCTGCTCAAGGTGATTCGCGAGACGATGGCCCAGTCCGGGGCGCAACTGCGGCTGGTGCTGCCCGTCCCGGGGGACGTGCGCGGAGTTCCCAGCGGAACGGCGTTCGCCGCCGACGCCGTCGAGGCCGAGGAGGGCATCCTGATCGGCGCACCCGGCGCCGAAGGCACCGGCCTCATCCCGCAGTGGTCCGACGACGACACGCTGCAGTGGACCGTCTACAGCACCCCCATCCCCGCCGCCCCCGGCCCCGACATGTCACTCGGCGAGGCCGAATACGCGATGCGCGAAGCGGTCCGCGACGCCGCCGATGCGCTGATGAAACTGCACACCACGTCGCTCGGCACGGTCGACTCCGATCCGCGCGAACTCATCGAAGCCGAACTCGCCGACTACTCGCGCCACGACTACCCCGAGTCGATCCCGCTGCGTGCCAGGCGCATTCTCGACACCGCCGACCATGTGGCGGCCATCCTCACGGTCGCGCAGCGGGAGCCCGCTTCCGCGCCCACGTCCGCCAGCGCGATCGGCGCGCAGGAATCGCTGCTGCGACCGCTGTGGGACGCGATCCGCGCCGCGCGCCTGGTCGCGGTGCACGCCTCCGCGCGCGAGAGCCGCTGACATCATGGCGCGGGCGGTGTGACATGCGAGTTTCCCGCCGTGGCCGCACCGCCGCCCTCACCGTGCTGATCGGCCTCGCGCTACACGCCCCGGCCGCGGCGATCGTGGGCGGCACCGATGCGACGACGGCGGAGTACCCGTGGCTGGCCGCCATCGGCACGCCCTTGTTCCTCACCCGCGCTTCCGGCCAGTTCTGCGGCGGCGCACTCGTCGCTCCGGACGAGGTGATCACCACGGCGCACTGCGTGGCCCTGGCCCGTCCGCTCGCACAGACGCTCACCGTCACCTTCGGCCGCGACGACCTCCGCGAGCACAGCGGAAGCACGGTGCACGTGAAGGATATTCGTATTCATCCGGACTTCCGTGCCACCGTCATCGACGCGACGACCGCCTATCAGAACGATGTGGCGATCCTGACCCTGGACGAGCCGCAGTCCGGTCCGACGATCACCGTCGCCGCACCCGCTCCCGGCAGCACCGCAACCATCCTTGGCTGGGGCGCGACCTTCGAAACCGATGAGGCCAACACCCGGTTGCACGCCGCGAACGTTCCGCTGTCCATCGACGCGGAGTGCGCCACCGTCTATGGCCCGGCCTTCGATCCGCGCACCATGCTCTGCGCGGGCAGCCCGACCGCCGACACCGCACAGTACGACAGCGGTGGACCGATTCTCGTCGACGGCCGTCTAGCCGGTCTCACCTCCTGGGGCACCGGCGCGGCCCGCCCCGGCTTCCCCACCGTCTACACCCGCTTGGCCGCACCGAACTTCTGATCGTTCGAGTCGGGGATGCTCACCGCTGCGGCGGCTGGTACGGCTGCTGCGGCGGATAGGGCTGCTGCGGGTACTGCTGATACTGCTGTTGCGGTTGCGACGGGTAGGGCTGCTGGTACTGCTGCGGCGGCGCGTACTGCTGTTGCCCCGAGAAATCCTGCGGAGGATACGGCTGCGGGTACTGCTGCCCTTGCGGATACTGCTGTTGCTGGAACTGCTGCTGTTGCGGGTACTGCTGCTGGGACTGGTTCGCTTTGCCTCGCTTACTCAGCCAGACGATGAGTCCGATGACCACGGCGACGACCCCGATGCACAGCAGCAGACCACCGATGGAGAAACCACCACCGCCACTGCTACGGCCGCGGCGCCTGGCCTCCGTGGCGTCGAGCGCCACCGTCCACACGTTCGCATCGGACCAGGCGTGCGGATCGAGCAGCGCGGCATTGGTCAGCACGTCGGCATAGGTCATCGAGAGATACCCCCCAGGAAGTCGGATTCGGCGAACGGTCGCTGGCGATGCTATCGCGCCTGCGACGCCTCAATTCCCAGTCGTGGGACGGCGCACAACCGCGCAACAGCCGACGGCACACGGTTCGCCGTCGCGTGTGCAGCCGTAGCCCGGGACCGACCCGAGCCGCCGGGGTTCGACGCCGCGCAACTGCTCGGAGACCAGCTCGACGATCAGCTTCGCGAAGCGGGGATCGGTTCCCGGCGTCGCGGCTCTGGCGAAGCCCATGCCGAGCTCGGCGGCTTTCTGCGCGGCCTCGTTGTCCAGGTCCCAGATGACTTCGAGATGATCGGAGACGAAGCCCACCGGGCAGACGACCACGGCCTCGACCCCTTTGGCCGCGAGATCGTCCAGGTGGTCGACGATATCCGGATCCAGCCAGGGCACCTGCGGCGGACCGGAACGAGACTGCCAGACGACGTCGTAGTCGGTGAAACCCGTTGCCGCGGCGCACAACCGGGCCGCGTCGGCGACCTGACGACTGTAGAGCCGCCCACCGTCGGCCGGCGGCCCCGCGGCGGCATCGGCCGATACCGGGATCGAGTGCGCGGTGAACACCAGCCGCGCCGCGGTGCGCTGCCCGGACGCGAGCTGATCGCGCGCCGCGCGGATGGCGTCGGCGAACGCCTCGATCAACAGCGGGTGATCGAAGTACTGGCGCAGCTTCAGCAGTTCCGGCGCGCCCGCGCCGAATGCCGCACGCGCACGGACGATGTCCTCGTGGTACTGCAGGCAGCCGGAGTAGCCGCCCCAGGCAGAAGTCGGGAAGACCAGCGCGGAGCCGACGCCGTCGGCGGCCATCCGGGCCACGGTGTCCTCCACCATGGGGTGCCAGTTCCGGTTACCGAAGTACACCGGCAGCTCGAGGCCTGCTGCGGACAGTTCGGCCTCGACCGCCGCGATGATGTCGCGATTGAGCGCGTTGATCGGCGAGACACCGCCGAAGTGCAGGTAGTGCTCGGCGACCGCCTCGAGGCGCTCACGTGGCACTCCCCTGCCCCGGGTGACGTTCTCCAGGAACGGCATCACGTCTTCGGGACGCTCCGGACCGCCGAAGGACAGCAGCAGCAGCGCGTCGGCGGTCCGAACCACGGTGTCTCCCCTCGAATCCGGCTCAGTTGATGGACATGTCCTCGGGGAACCAGGTGTTGTGGCTGGCTCCGCCGTCGACGTAGATGATCGAGCCGGTGGTACCCGGCAGCCAGTCCGACAGCAGCGCCACGATCGACTTCGCCACCACCGTGGGGTCGTCGACGTCCCAGCCGATCGGCGACGCGCCGTCCCAGTAGGTGTTGAGCTGGTTGAGCTTGGCCGCGTCGTCGGTCGCGGTGCCCGCGATCGCCTTGGCGGCCAGCGTCTTGATCGGACCGGCGGCGATGAGGTTGGAGCGAATCTTCTTGGCGGCGCCCACCTCCCGCGCGACGTACCGGTTCACCGACTCCAGCGCCGCCTTCGCCACACCCATCCAGTTGTAGAAGGGCATCGCCGTGCGCGGGTCGAAGTCCATGCCGACGATCGAGCCGCCCTCGTTCATCACCGGCAGCACCGCGCGCGACAGCGAGGCGTAGCTCCACGCCGAGATCTCGAACGCCTTGGCGGCGTCCGGACCGGGACCCTCCAGGAACGGCCGCGCCTCCGGCCCCATCAGGGTGCGGGGTGCGAACGCGATCGAGTGCAGCACTCCGTCGATGCCCTGCGGAGCCAGTTCACGCAGCTTGTCGGCCAGGCCTGCGAGATCCTCTTCGCTGGTGACGTCGAGCCCGATGGCCGGCGGGACCTCCTGGGGCAGGCGCTTGGCGATCCGGTCGATCAGCCGCAGCCGCTCCGGGATGCCGGTGATGACCACTTTCGCGCCCTGCTCCTGCGCGACAGCCGCCGCGTGGAACGCGATCGACGAATCGGTGATGATGCCCGTGACCAGGATGGTCTTGCCTTCGAGCAGTCCGCCCATGAGTTCTCGGTTCTCCTGAAATTCGTATGTGGGATTGGCTGCGGGCGGCCGCGCTCGGCCGCGCTACGCGTTCGGTGTGGTCAGTGACCCATGCCCATGCCGCCGTCGACGGGAATCACCGCGCCGGAGACGTAGGCGGAATCCTCGGAAGCCAGGAAGCTGACGACGGCCGCGATGTCCTCGGGCTGGCCGAGCCGCTGCAGGGGGATGAACTTCTTGGCCATGTCGCGCATGTCTTCGGGAAGGTCGGCGGTCATGTCGGTCTCGATGAAGCCCGGGGCGACGACATTCGCGGTGATCGACCGCGAGCCGAGTTCGCGGGTGATCGAGCGGGCCAAGCCGATCACACCCGCCTTGGACGAGGCGTAGTTGATCTGTCCTGCTTGGCCGCTCATGCCGACCACCGAGCCGAGGAAGATCATCCGGCCCCAGCGCCCGCGCAACATCGCGCGGTTCGCCCGCTTGGCGCACCGGAACGCACCGGTCAGATTGGCGTCGAGCACGCGGGTGAACTGCTCCTCGTTCATCCGCATGAGCAGCGTGTCGTCGGTGATACCCGCGTTGGCCACGAGCACCTCGACCGGCCCTTGGTGCGCCTCCACCTCGGTGAAGGCGCGGTCCACCGATTCGCTGTCGGTCACATCGCATTTCACACCGAACAGGCCGTCGGGCACCCCCGACCCACGATGCGTGACGGCCACCTTGTGACCGTCGGCAAGCAGACGCTGCGCGACCGCGAGTCCGATGCCGCGGTTACCGCCGGTCACCAGGACCGAACGTGACGTTGTGTTCGACATGGGCTAAACCTACCTGGTCGAGGTGATCACGCATGAGCGGGCATCGATGCTCGAGGTGATGACACATGCTCCGGCATCGGTGCTCGTGCGATGTCACCCGTTCGAGACGCCGGCGGGCGGCACATCCGGGCCCGGCGCTGGTCGGGCCCCGATCCGATCCTCCGATGTCGTCGCGCTTCGCCGCGGGTTCACACACGAAAATCGGGCCGTGTGCGTGCGACCGCTCGTTCGGCCCGTCGCAGGGAACTGCGCTCCGCGCGGGGGAGCCGTT